>CAZKER010000377.1:0-3484 GCA_964551845.1 uncultured Cyanobium sp. | reverse complement strand
AACCATCGATGCGAGGGCATCGATCTGGCCAGCGTTGATAAATTCGCCACGGGCATCAGCCTGGGCAACAACCTTGGTGAAGGCGTCGAACATTGGGGGCTCTGTTATGAAACTTCGCGTCTCGCACATTAGGAAGGGCGCCACGCCCCCCGCGAGCCTCTAGAACCGAGGCTGCTGCAGCGATATGCATGGCATCGACAGCCGAAGGAGTGCTCGATTGGCCAACGCTGGCTGGGCTGGCCGCCCAGCCAAGCGATCCGATCAACGGAGCGGCCAGTGCTCAGGCCAGCCTGCGCCTGTTCGGCCACCCAGCGCAAGACGTACGGGTCACCCTGTTCCGCGACCATCACGCCTGGTGCCCTTATTGCCAGAAGGTTTGGCTCTGGCTGGAGGAGAGGCAGGTCCCCTACCGAGTTCGCAAGGTCACCATGTTCTGCTACGGCGAAAAGGAGGATTGGTTTAGGCGCCTAGTGCCCTCGGGGATGCTCCCAGCGCTTGAGCTCGATGGCCGCCTGATCACCGAGAGCGATCGCATCCTGGAGGCCCTCGAGGCAGCCTTCGGGCCCCTGGGGCCGGGCATGAACGATCCCGCAGTGCTGCCATTGCGACAGCTAGAGCGCCTGCTGTTTCGTGCCTGGTGCCAGTGGCTCTGCAGTCCGGGGCTGCGGCTGTCGCAGGAGGAGTCTGCGCGGGCGGCTTTTCAGCGCATTGCAGGCAAGTTTGAGCAGGCGCTCAACCAACAAAGTGGGGCTTTTCTGCTTGGGGAGCTAAGCACCGCTGATGTGGTGTTCGTGCCCTACGTGGAGCGCATGGCAGCAAGCCTGGCCTACTACAAGGGTTTTCTGCTGCGCAGCGAGCATCCGGCCATAGGTCGGTGGTTTGAGGCACTGGAGCAGTGCCCCAGCTACTTAGGCACCCAGAGCGACTTTCACACCCATGCCCACGACCTACCGCCCCAGATGGGTGGCTGCTATGCCAGCGGTGACGCCAACCAACAGGAGCTGGTGAAGCAAATCGATCGGGGCCCCTGGCCCCTGGGCAGCCCCGACCCGGAAACCAGCCAGGCGGAACCGGCCAATGCGGCGGCACTTGCGCTGGGACGGGTGATCAAACACCGAGCAGCGATTCTTGCCCGCAGCCCCCTTGGACCGGAAAACTTCGATGCCCCGCTCCGCACAGCACTCACGGCCCTGATCCACGCCAAGCCCCTGCCACCACCAGCGGGCTCTGCCGCGGCCCTGCGCTACTTGTGCGATCGGGTCAGCGTGCCGCGGGACATGCCGCTTCATGCGGCCCGACGACTGCGCCAGGCTCTGGAGGCCACGGCCAGCCTCGATCCGCTGGATGGCGCCGCCCAGGGGGAGCCGATCCCCGTAGGCCATCGCCGTGATCAGGACCCCAAGCCGTTTCTGCAGGCTGTCCCTAGCGTTTTTCCAGTCGCCTAGCACCTTATGAACCTGGTTCGACTTAGCCGCATGGCCCTTGGAGTTGCCCTAGCTGCATCGATGGGGCCCGGGCTGGTGGCCGGCGCCCGAGCCCTTGAGCTCAGGGGGGCTACTTACTTCAGCCGCCCCCCCTGGAAGGTGGATCTGGTGAGCTACTACACCACTATTTGGCAGCCTTTCGCCGAGTACTACTTCACGATCAGCCTCGATGCCGATGCCGGTGCAGCTCTTGGCGGCCTCACCATTCAGCAGACCCGAGGGGTCGACAATCGCTTCCCGTTTGCTGTGGAGCGCACCGAGGCCTTCTTGGGACGGCCACGCCAGCGGGGCCAGCGTCTGCCTGTGCAGGCCCAGTTTGATGCTGCTGCAAGGCAGTTCACCCTCGCCTTTCCCGAACCAATCGCCCCCGGCTCCACCTTCACCGTGGTGCTCAGGCCCTGGAATAATCCTTCCTTCTCAGACACTTATATGTTCCAGGTGACGGCCTATCCCGCCGGCCCAAATCCCTCGCCAGCGCCGGTTGGATTTGGCACCCTGCGGATCTACGACCCAGATTGGCGCTGAGCCAATCCCACGCCCTGCTGCTCCCCCCTCGCCCCGCTGCCCCTTGTTGCCACAATTAGGCATTAATGGCTAAGTGACGCCGATGCAAGCCGAGTGGAATGGCCAGGTGATTGCCAGCAGCGACGACATCGTCAAGGTGGACGGCAACGCCTATTTTCCGGCAGCAGCCCTTGACTCCAACTTCATCCGCCCCTCGACCCACACCAGCGTGTGCGGCTGGAAAGGCACGGCTAATTACTACGACTTGGTGGTCAACGGCCAAGTGAACGCCAATGCGGTCTGGTTCTATCCAGACCCCAAGGAAGCCGCCGCCAACATCAGCGGCCGGGTGGCCTTCTGGAAAGGCGTGCAAGTGACCTGAATCAGCTGGGCAGCAAGGAGGAGTGGTGATGCAGGATGCGCCACTGGCCATCCTCCAGGCCATACACAAAGGTGAAGCGGGCCTCCACCGTTGCCTCTGGGTCGTGGAGGGTGAATCGGTAGGTGCCCGCATCAACGGCCCCATTGCAGCCCAAACGGATCTGGCGGTGGGTGACACTGCCACTGGGGTGGCGGGCCAGGAAGGAGTGGAAGTAGGCCGTGATGGCCTCGGGCGTCTCGCGCAACTCGCTCGAAAGGGTCGGCAGCAGCAGTGCCTGGTGGCCATAGAGCTGGGCCACCTGGGCCGGATCACCAGTGGCTAGGGCCTGGTTCCAGCTTTCAAACCACCCCTCCACCTGCTGCTCATCCAGCGGGCTACAGACGACTTGAGTGCTGGGCTGGCTGCTGGCGTAATCACTGGCCTCGAGCGCCTGCACAGGTGTTGCAACCACAGCTATGGCACAGGCCAAGACCAGGCTGCAGACCTGCAGGACAGACCAGAAGTAGCGAAGCAAGGTGTTCAGCAGCCTGGGAAACGCAAGGTGCGCCAGTCGCCACTGGCGGTGCTCACCTCGACGCCAATCTCCACTGGTCCCGAGCTGCTGCCGCAGTGATCGTTCCACCAACCAATCGCCTCGCTCCATGCAGCCTCGAGGGATTCATAGAGGTCGTCGAGTACTGGGTGGGGGGCACCTTGACGATCAACTAGGCGGTAAAGCCGCACGTGGCTTGGAGATTGGGTTCGCACTACAGGCATTTCTGACTTCACTGCTCCAGTAGTAATCATGGACCTTGTGCCAGCTCGAAACTGTCACCTTCACAACATCTTCCGGTGTTGCAGCTTGCTGTGCCCCTGCGCCATCAGCGCATAAAAAGCATTTCCTGGTAGCTGGGCAGGGGCCAAAGGCCATCGTCGACTAGGCCCTCCAAACCATCCACCGCCGCACGCAGTCCGCCGATCAGCGGCATCAGGCTGTCGGCGCAGTGACGCATATGGGCTTCAGTGCCGTGGGGCGCAGCATTGAGGGCCTGATCTAGGTTCTCGCAACCGTTATTGAGCTGCTCAAGCAGCTCGCCTAGTTGGTTGCGGAGGCTGAGATTGGGATGAAGACCCA
>CAZKER010000376.1:0-22898 GCA_964551845.1 uncultured Cyanobium sp. | reverse complement strand
AGTTGCTGATGGGCGCGGGCTTCGAGCATTCCCAGCCAGCCAACAGATCAAAAGCGTAGGAAGCTGGCCGGATGGCTCCTGCGTCCCGATGACTCCCGATTCCCAGCCCAGCCCCCCGGCGCTCGCTGGCAGCATTGCTATCCCCTGGCGGCAGGGGCCCGTGGGGATTGTGGGATTGGGGTTGATTGGCGGCTCCCTGGGCCTGGATTTGCAGCGACAAGGTGTGGAGGTGCGCGCCCTGGTGCACCGCGAGGCCACGGCCGAGCGGGCTCGGCAGCGGCGCCTGGCTACCGATGTGGGCACCAACCCTGCCGTATTGGCTGGCTGCAGCCTGGTGGTGCTGGCCATCCCCCTAGACCGGCTGCTTGAGCCGCCGCAGGAGCTGGTGGCGGCGTTGCCGCCCCAGGCGGTGATTACCGACGTTGGCTCGGTGAAAGCGGCGGTGCTGCAGCGCTGGCGCGACCTGCATCCCCGTTTTGTGGCTAGCCATCCGATGGCCGGCACGGCCGAGGCGGGCGTGGAAGCCGGCGTTGCCGGGCTTTTTGCCGGCAGGCCCTGGGTCGCTACTCCCGAGCCACGCACTGATCCAGCTTGCTTGGCGGTGGTGCAGGCCCTGGCCGAGGCGGTGGGAGCCCATTGGCTCAGTTGTGGCGCGGCCGAGCACGATCAAGCGGTGGCGCTGATTTCCCACCTGCCGGTGTTGATGGGCGCCGCGCTGCTGCAGACGGCTGATCGGGCTGGCGCTGCGGGCGCCGGGGATCTAGCCGGCCTGGTGCGGGCCCTGGCCTCGAGTGGCTTTGCCGACACCAGCCGGGTGGGTGGCGGCAATCCGGAGCTGGGCACCCTGATGGCCCGCTGCAACCGCGAAGCTCTGTTGGCGGCGCTGGGGGTCTACCAGCAGCAGCTAGCAGCCCTTGAGCAGCAGGTGCGCCAGGGGGATTGGCAGGGTTTGCGGCAGGAGCTGAATCGCAGTCAGGAGTTGCGGGCGCAATTTGTTTGATTGAACTGACACGGTTAAGGGCTCAAGCCGCTGAGGTTCAGTGCCTGGCCCCTCCGTGCCAGTAGCTGCCGGCAGGCCATCAGTGCTGACAGGCCCACTGCGGCAGTGCCTTCGCCGGGGTGGATTGAATCGCCGCACAGCCAGAGGCCCGTCAGGGGGGTGCGGCTGGCCATGCCGAAGGGCCCGAAGTGGCTGGGGTGCTGACCCAGTCCGCCTACAAAGCCAAAAGGCCGCCCGGTCCAGCGCTCAAAGCCCCTGGGTGTGGCTAGCTCAGCGTGGCGCCACTGTTTTTGGGTGATGCCCAGCAGCGACTCCAGCCCCCGCTGCATGGCGGCCATTGCTTCTGCTTTGGCTTGGTCGTAGCAGGTGGGTTCGAGGTCAAACCAGGGCTTCGCTGGTGTGAACACGCTGGCGATCACCGTGGCCTGGCCCGCCGGCGCGCGCCCGTCGTCCTCGTGGCTCACCGACACAAACAACGTGCCCGGATCGGGCCAATCGAGTTGTAAGTGGCCGGGGCAGTTGGCGGGCAGCAGGGCCCGCTCCACAGCACCGTAAAAAACCAATGCCCCGGAGGGATCGTTCAGGCCCTTTATCCGGCTCCGGTAGCCCGCGGGCAGCTGCTGGCCGAGCAGATCGGGCAGGCTTTGCACCGGTATGGCAAGCACTACATCGGTTGCTTCCAAGGTGAACTCCTGCCGCTTGCCGGCGGGCCCCACCCGCTCGCCCTGCAATTTCCAGCCTTCACCGTTGCGTTGCAGGGCACTCACCCGGTGTCGCAGTCGCAACTGGCCGCCGGCGGCTGTCAGGGCCTGCTCCAGCTTCTGGCTGAGCACCTGCATCGAGCCCTGCAGGTGCCAAAGCCCCAGCGGTGCCTGGCCCATGGCCAGCACGGTGGCTCCGTAGAGGGCGGCGGTGCGCTCCGCTGGCTCTTGGGAGTAGAGGCGTAACTGCAGGTCTAGGAAGCGGCGCAGGCGTGGATCGGCGCCACACCCCGTGAGCGCGAGCAGATCAGCCACGCTGGTGGCGGCGAGTAGGCCACTGGCCAGGTTGGCGGGTCTTAGGGCTGGCAGCAGCTGGCCCAGGTCCCAGAGGCTGCGAGGCGGCAGCACCGGATCGCGGCTTGCAAAAGCCCAGTTGGCCCGATGCAGGGTGGCGCAGAGCTGCCAGAAGCGGCCGCTGCCGGGAAACTGCTGCTCCCGCTCGGCGGCCCAGCGCGCCGGATCGCGCCAGATCCGCACCGGTGGCAGGCCATCGGCCAGATCCACCACGCAAGCCGGATCCAGGGGGGTGGCCTGCGGCAGGGGCAGGCCGAAGTGGGCCAGCAGTCGCTGGTGGCTGCCGCCCGGCTCCAGGCCTGCTACCTGGGTGGCGCCCACATCAAAGGTGTATGGGCCGCGGCGGAAGGTGCCGGCGCAGCCGCCGCTCTGCTGGTGGGCTTCCAGCAGTTCCACTGCCAGGCCCTCCTGGGCCAGCAGGGCTGCGGCGGTGAGGCCGGCGATGCCGGCGCCCACCACGACCACATCGGGGCGCATCTCCATCGCGTCATGCTGGCAACCAAGTGCGCCGGCGCGCGATGCATGCCTGGGTGGAGCAGCAGCTGGGCTGCGCCGTGGTGGCTCAGGCTCCGCTGGGTGGTGGTTGTATCCACCAGGCCTGGCGGCTAGAGCTTGCTGATGGTCGCAGCGTGTTTGCCAAGACCAACACGGCCGCAGCTATGCCCATGTTCGAGGCGGAGCTGGGGGGGCTGCAGCAGTTGGCACGCCACGCCCCCGACGCGCTGGTGATCCCAGATCCCCTGGCATGGGGAGTAGCCGGCGATCGCGCAGTGCTGCTGCTCAGCTGGCTGCCGTTGGCTGACTCACCCGGTGCAGCAGCTGGAGAGGGTTGGTTTCAGTGCGGCCAGTGCTTGGCGCACTTGCACAGGAGCAGTGCCACAGCGGCGCCGGACCAGGGCTATGGCGCTGCGGCAAACAACTTCATTGGATCAACCCCCCAGGCCAATGGCTGGCGCTCCGATTGGGGGGTGTTTTTTGCGGAGTGCCGGCTGGCGCCGCAGCTGGCTTGGGCTGCCCGCCGGGGAGAGCCGCAGCGGGGTGTACGCGAGCTGCTGGAGCTGGTGCCGCATTGGTTGAGCGGCCATCACTGTGAGCCGGTGCTGGTGCACGGAGATCTCTGGTGCGGCAATGCGGGCCTGCTGACCAATGGTTGCGGCACTATTTTCGATCCCGCCAGTTTCTGGGGGGATCGGGAAGTGGATCTGGCGATGGCGCAACTATTTGGAGGTTTTCCGCCCGCTTTTTTCAACGGTTACGCCGATGTGTGGCCACTTGAGTCCAGTGCCAAGGGCCGGGTCGACCTCTACAACCTGTACCACCTGCTCAATCACGCCAATATGTTTGGCGGTAGCTGGGGGCGCCGGGCTCAGGCCTGCATTGATCAGCTATTGAGCCAGGGTTGAGGCAGCAAGCGAGTAATTAGCCCAGGTATTCCTTGCGCAGGTTCTGGACCTTGGCCACCACAGCACCACGCTTTTCGCTGGTGGTGAGATTGTGCCAGCTCCACTGACCGACCACTACCAGGCCCAACAGCTCCAGCAGGCCGGGGACCACAGGCAGCAGGTTGATGGTGTCAAGCACTCCCTTGATCAGGATCTGGGCCACGATCACAGCCACGATGACGCCGGTGGCTTTGCCGATTCGGCCCATTTGGCTCCAATCCACCTTGTCCAGAGTGGCGTTCACCTTGGAGAGGATGTCGCTGTAACGCTCACTGAAATTGACCTCAGCCGCACCGGGGGTGGCGTCGGTCTCCACTTCAGTGGCAGTGCCCTGCTCAACCGCGTCGGTGGTGGAATCGCTCATGGACCGGTGGGAGGGCGGTTGATTGGAATGCTTTATAAGGTATCGGCGTGTTCTCCGAAAAGCCAGAGCAAATCAGGGCAGATCTGCACCTGCTCACCGTTTTGCGCCGTATCCTGGCCAGCGCCGAGCCGGACGAGGGTTGCGCCTTGCTACTAGGTGAACGCCTTGATGTGGACTGGCAACTGCGCTGGGTCTGGCCGTGCTGCAACGTCTGGCCACTGCCGCTGCAACGCTGCCGTCGCTTCGCGATTGATCCAAGGGAGCAGCTGCAGGCGCAAAAGTGGGGACGGGCGCAGGGCCTGGAGGTGATCGGCTCGGCCCACAGCCACCCCTCCAGTGGGGCTGTGCCTTCTGGCACCGATCGCAGTCTCTGTGGCGTGCCCACCTTGATGGTGATCCTCGGAGCCCAAGGTCTTGGAAGTGAGTTGGCGGCCTGGTGGCTGCCGGAAGCTCCGGCTCCGTCTCAGCGCCTGCCATGGAGAATGGAGGCCTGATCCAAGAGGCCATGCTTCCTCCCGATACCAGCGGCGTCCAGCTCAGCCCCGATGAGGTGGCTCGCTTTGCCAGGCACCTGATCCTGCCGGAGGTGGGTATGCAGGGGCAAAGGCGGCTCAAGGCTGCTTCTGTTTTGTGCGTAGGCACCGGTGGGCTGGGCTCGCCCTTGCTCCTTTATCTGGCGGCAGCCGGTGTGGGCCGGCTCGGCATCGTCGATTTCGATGTGGTCGACCACTCGAACCTGCAGCGACAGGTGATCCACGGCACCAGCTGGGTCGGTAAGCCCAAGATCGAATCAGCCAAGGCCCGCATCCTGGAGATCAATCCCCACTGCCAGGTTGACCTCTACGAAACCGCACTCACCAGCGAAAACGCCCTGGAGATCATCTCCGGTTACGACTTGGTATGCGATGGCACCGATAACTTCCCCACCCGTTACCTGGTGAATGACGCCTGCGTACTGCTGGGTAAGCCGAATGTCTACGGCTCGATCTTCCGTTTTGAAGGTCAGGCAACGGTGTTCAACCTGGATGCTGAAAGCCCCAACTACCGCGACCTTTTCCCTGAACCGCCGCCGCCGGGCATGGTGCCTTCCTGCGCAGAAGGTGGGGTGGTGGGCGTGCTGCCCGGAATCATTGGTGTGATCCAGGCCACCGAGGCGGTGAAAATCATCACCGGCATTGGCACCACTCTTAGCGGCCGTTTGCTGCTATTTGATGCTCTTGCCATGAAGTTCAGAGAGCTGAAGTTGCGGCCCAACCCCGAGCGCCCGGTGATCGAGAAGCTGATCGACTACCAGGAGTTTTGCGGTGTGGGCGGCACGGCTCCTGGCCAGGAAGAGTCCGGCGCTGTGCAGAGCATTAGCGTGAGTGAGCTCAAAACGCTGCTGGATGGCGATACCTCCGGCCTGGTGTTAATCGACGTGCGCAATCCGCCCGAGGCGGAGATCGCCGTGATCATCGGCGCCGAGCTAATTCCTCTCGATCAGATCGAGAACGGCACTGCCGTGGAGCGCATCCGGCAGCTGGTGGCAGGCAAGCAGCTCTATGCCCATTGCAAGCTCGGGGGCCGCAGCGCCAAGGCTCTTATTGCCCTGAAACGCCACGGCATCGAGGGCATCAACGTGACCGGAGGGATTGACGCCTGGAGCCAGGAAGTTGATCCGACCGTAATGCGCTACTGAGGCCAGGCCTCAATAATCCACACCCCGCTTGAGATCGACGCCGCGCTCGGCGTAGTGCTTGTGGCATACCATCTCGGAGTGCACTGAAGCGAGGTCGAAATAGGCCGGTCTATTTTTGCATCGGCCAGTGAGGATTACTTCTGTTTCGGCGGGCTTGCGTAGCAGGGTTTGCACGATCGGCTCTACCGGTAGTAGCTCCAGATCAACTGTGGGGTTGATTTCATCGAGTATCACTGTTTTGTAGAGGCCGCTGGAGATGGCGGCGCGGGCGATCTCCCAAGCACGCTCGGCTTCCACGTAGTCGATCGGCTGCTGCTGGCCGCGCCACACGATCGCGTCGCGCCCGGAGCGCAGATGATCCACCAGGTGGGGATAGCTCTCTCGAAGTGCGGCGATGGCGGCGTCTTCGGTATAGCCGGCGCCACCTTTGAGCCACTGCAGGATCAGCACTCGATGGCTTTTGTCCTGACTGATGCCACGGCCGATCGCCTGCAGCCCCTTCCCTAATGCACTGGTGGACTTCCCCTTGCCTTCTCCGGTGTAGATCTCGACGCCCTCAAGGCCGCCAGGGCCCTGGTGGGCGCGCATCTCCGAGTGCAAGTCGGCCAGTTGCACCAGCTGGCGGGGCGCACCGCGGCCTGTGCAGATCACCTCCATGCCGTCGGGTTTGGCCGCCAGGGTGCGGGCCACATCTTCGACGTCCAGAAGGCCCAGATCGAGCACCGGGTTGAGTTCGTCGAGCACCACGACGGAATAGAGGTCGCTGGCGATGGCCCCTTTGGCGATGTCCCAGCCCCGCTGGGCTTCTTGCCGGTCGAAACGGGTGGCTTCCTCGGCGCTGAAGAAGTCGCCCCTGCCCGTGCGCACCTGATCGATCAGGTGGGGGAAGCCCTGTTGCAGGGCTTCGATGGCGGCGTCTTCGTCGTAGGCACGGCCGGGGCCTTTAAGAAAGCGCAGCAGCAGCACCCGGGTGCGTTTTTGCTCGCAGATGCCTAGGCCGATGGTGCGCAGCACCACCCCTAGGGCTGCCTGGCTTTTGCCCTTGCCCTCGCCGTCGTAAACGTGCAGCTGACCATGGGCCCGCTCATCGCTGCCGGCCGCCGTACGGATGCCGATGCCCCGGCCCGTTCCCCGTTGCGGCGTCTGGGTACTGCTCATGGAGCGATGTTACCGGCGTCCTTGGGGTAGGGGTTGCCAAGATTTGGGAAGGAGTTTGGTGGCGATGCTGTTTTCCCTGTTGGAGCCGTTGCCGCCGTCGCTGGAGCTGGCCCTTGCTTCGCTGCGTCAGCAGTTGGCGGGCCTGGACAGGTTGGTGCTGGCCTATTCCGGCGGCGTGGATAGTGCCCTGCTTGCTGCCCTCGCCGTAGAGCAACGCGGCGAGGGCGCTCTGGCCATAACAGGGGTGTCGCCGGCCCTGGCACCTCACCTGCGGGCCGAGGCGGCGGAGCAGGCTCGCTGGCTGCGGATCGCCCACCGGGAGATCGCGACCGCGGAGCTGGAGGATCCGGCGTATGCCAGCAATCCTGAGCAGCGCTGCTACGCCTGCAAGCGGGAGCTACACCGGCTGATTGCGCCGATCGCGGCCGCGGCGGCAGGGGCGACCGTGCTTGATGGCGTTAATGCTGACGACCTGGGCGATCACCGGCCAGGCATCCGGGCCGCACGGGAATACGGGGTGCGTTCGCCCTTGGCCGAGGTAGGGCTCGACAAAGCCGGGGTACGCCAGCTTTCTCGAGCCCTGGGATTGCCCTGGTGGGATAAGCCGGCCCAGCCATGTCTGGCCTCCCGCTTCCCCTACGGCGAACCGATCACGGCGGAGCGGCTACAGCGGGTGGCAGCAGGGGAAACTTGGTTGCTGGCACGGGGATGGCCCCAGGTGCGCGTGCGCTCCCAGGGCCAAACGGCTCGGATTGAATTGCCCGCTTCCCAGTTGGAGCAGGCCCTGGGCCTTTTAGCGAAGCCTGAACCCAGAGAGGCGCTGGTGGCGGCCTTTCTAGGTATGGGCTTCAGCGCCGTGGGGCTTGATCTCGAGGGGCTGGTGAGCGGCAAGCTCAATCGGGATCTAGGCGCCAAGTAGGCGGTGATCAGCCGTCCGAGCTCAGAGGGTCACCGCGGCGGTGAATCCCTGACCTTGCAATGGATCCCGCGGACTCTCAGCGATCGACGGCGGCGTTTCGCGGCGGAAACTGGTGAGCTTGTGGTCGTTGGCGGAGAGCTCGGCGGCGAGTACCGCACAGGCCTTCTCGGGCATGGTGTGATCACCGCAGGTGAACACATCAACTGCCGCGTAGCCCGATTCGGGCCAAGTGTGGATCGAAATATGAGATTCGGCCAGCAGGGCCAATCCCGTAACCCCTTGGGGTTCGAACCGGTGGGTGATCAGGTTTAGGAGGGTGGCACCGGCACGCTTCGCTGCTGCGGTGATGGTGTCCCTCAGGAAAGCTTCGTCATCGAGCTTGTTGCTGTCGCAACCGTAAAGCTCAAGAATGCAGTGTTTCCCAACCGTTTCGGAAATCTGGTGGGGCAGGAGGGGGGCGGCTGCGGTGGTAGCAGCAGGGGCCTCAGTCCATCCCGGGTTCGGGTGGAGGCAGGGCAGGGTCTGGGTCATTGAATCCAAACGGACAAGCAGTTCACCATACGTGGTCAGCTCAAGGCCTGTGCCCAGCAGTCCAAGTCAGTTGGCGTCTTCGGATCGAGCTGGCCGCCGCGCATCTGTACCACCTGACTTTCGGCCTGCCAGCCGCCACTGAAGGCGTCTAAGTGGGTGGCACTCACCAGGCACTGGTGACCTTCGCCCACCGCTTCTAGAAGCAACTGCTGACGCTCCGGATCGAGCTCGGCCAGCACGTCGTCGAGCAGCAACAGGGGCGGTTCCCCCAGGACCGAGCCCACCAGCTGCAGCTCAGCGAGTTTGAGGGCCAGCACCAGAGTGCGCTGCTGGCCAGCCGAGCCGTAGCGGCGAGCCGGTTGGCCTGCCAAGGCCAGCTCCAGCTCGTCCCGGTGGGGCCCGACCGTGCACTGGCCCAGCCGTAGTTCTGCCTGGCGCTGTAGCTGCAGCTGCTCGAGCAGGGCCTGGCGCCAGGGCTCCTCAGCCTCCTCGCCCGCCAATGCGGTCCCGCTTTGGTAGTTCAGCTGCAGCTGTTCCCGGCCGCCGCTCAGCCGCTCCTGCCAGGCTGCGGCCAGGGGCTCGAGGCGCCGAATTGCGCGGAAACGGCGCCGGTGCAGCCGGGTGCCGATCACGGCCATCTGCAGATCAAAGGTGTCGAGCAGGGCCAGCAGGCTGGCTCCCCCAAGGCCTCGGCGTAACAGCTGGCTGCGCTGTCGCAGTAGCCGGCCGTAGCGACTGAGCAGGTCGCCGTAGAGGGGCTCGAGCTGTAGGACCACCCGGTCGAGCCATTGACGCCGGCCGGCCGGCTCACCCCGCACCAGCTCCAGGTCAAGGGCGCTGAAGCCCACGCATCGCAGCGACCCCAGTAGGTCGAGCTGGCGCTCAAGCTGCTTGCCGTTCCGCTTTGCCTGCCGGCCGCCACTACGGCGCAACTCCAGCTGCAGCTGGTCTCCGCCGCTGGTGAGAGCGCGCACCTGGCCGCTGGTCTCGCCGTGCTGGATCAGATCACGGTCGCTGCTGGTGCGGTGGGAGCGCAGGCAGCCAAGCATTTCTACCGCTTCCAGCAGGTTGGATTTGCCCTCGCCATTGGCCCCGATCACCAGCAGCCGAGGAGCTTCCAAGCTCAGCTCCAGTCGAGTGATATTGCGGAAACGCAGCAGCTCCAGGCGGTGCAGCCGGATGGGTCTGACGCAGTGAGCAGCTAAAGTAAGACCTACGGGGTGCCGTAGTGGGCATGTAGCTCAGTTGGATAGAGCATCAGATTCCGGTTCTGAGGGTCGGGGGTTCGAGTCCCTCCATGCTCGTCACCCCACCGCACCCCACCGACTGAGGCAGCTTGAGCCTGGGCGGTGGGTATTTTTTTGAGCTTTGTTCGTTCTCCGCTGGGTCCGGGCAGCTTGAAATCAGCTATTGAGTTTGAGCCCCATGGCGCGTATGCCCCCTGGATCCACCGCAAACCCGTAGCGCTCCAGAGCAGCAAGGGCTTGGGGCGGGGCTGAGAGAGAAATACTGCACCCCGCCAGCTCCCGGCGCAGCCGATCCAGGGCGCCATGAACCAGCACCGCCAGGATCTCTCCTTCGGCCGGATCGGCTGGATCGGCGCAAAGGTCCCAGAGGTTGGCATTGAGGGCTAAGTCGCTGGTGGCCCTGACAAAACCCACCAACTGGCCTTTGGGCCCCACCACGCCTAGGTGCCAGATGCTCATCTCCAGCACCCGTTGCCAGCGCTCGGGCTGGCGGGGCTGATCTCCCGCTGCCACCAGCAGCTGGTTGAGGGTTTCGGCATTGGGCTGCAGACCATCAGCCAGTAGGCGATAACCCTCCCGCAGGCGCGGGGCTTGGGGCTGGCGACGGAACGGGATCAAGAGGGAGTCCAGAGCTGGGCTGAGCGGGGTGGGGCTGAATGCGAATAATGGGCTCAGCCGGTGTTGCGCATGCCCGCCGCAATGCCGTTGATGGTGAGCAGGGCGCCCCGCAGTAGTTCGCTGCGGCTGTAGGTGCGCCCGTCGTCGTAGCTGGGGGCGCTCGCTTCGCTCATCGGCGGTTGGCGATTTTGGTCGCGCAGACGCCTCAGCAGGGCCACCTGCAGAAAGCCGAGGGGAATGATCGTGCGATTGCGTAGATCCACCGAAAGCTGCAGGGCTGGATCGCCATCCAGCAGTCGGCTATGGCCGGTGATCGCCAGCACCAGATCGCGGGTGAGGCCGAACTCGGCAGCGATCGCTTGGAAGATCGCTTCAAATGCCTCGCGGTTTTCGCTGCGGCCCAGCGCCTGGACGTAGTGATGGGCCAGGTCGAGATCCACCTTGGAGAGAGTCATCTCCACCTTGGAAATCAGCATGCGGAAGAACGGCCAACGCTGGTAAAGCAGGCGCAGTAGTTCCAGCTGGCCGGGATCCTGGTCGAGCTCCTCCTGCAGGGCCGCTCCCACCCCAAACCAGCTGGGCAGTAGGAAGCGGCTCTGGGTCCAGCCGAACACCCAGGGGATGGCCCGCAGGCTTGAGAGGTCCTTGGCTCCACTTTTGCGGCGGGCCGGGCGGCTGGAGATCTGCAGCTTGCTGATCTCTTCAATTGGGGTCACCTGCTGGAAGAAGGCCACCAGGTCGGGGTTGTCGTGCACCAGGGCCCGGTAGTGGTCGCGGGAGCGGGCGGCCAGCCGACCCATCAGCTCGTTCCAGCTGGGGGTTTCGTCAACGGGAGTGCTCACCAGGCTGTTCTGCAACACGGCGGTTGTGACAGTTTCCAGGTTGTAGAGCGCCAGTTCTGGCAGGGAGTATTTGGAGGCCAGCACCTCCCCTTGTTCGGTGATCTTGATGCGGCCGCTGAGGGTGCCGCTGGGCTGGGCGAGGATCGCCTGATAGGCGGGACCACCGCCCCGGCCCACCGAGCCGCCGCGGCCGTGGAAAATGCGTAGCGCCACGCCGTGCTCGATGGCCAGACGCTGCAGGGCTATCTGGGCCTTGTGGATTTCCCAGTTGCTGGAAAGGAAGCCCGAATCTTTATTGCTGTCGGAGTAGCCCAGCATCACCTCCTGAAGCGGTTGGCCACCGTCGCTGCCAAGCAGGGCTCGGTAGAAGGGATGACGGAAAAGAGTGCCCATCACCGCTGGAGCTCCCTGAAGATCCTCCACCGTTTCGAACAGCGGCACTACGAGCAGGCCTGCGCGCTGGGCAAGCGGGTCTACCAGGCCGGCCTCCTTGGCCAGCAGCAGCACCTCCAGCAAATCGGACACCGTGTGACTCATCGAGATCACGTAGGTGCGGCAGATGCGCGATCCGAATTCCTGTTGCAACCGCTGCAGCATCCGGAACACGGCGAAAGTTTCCGCAGTGGCGGGGCTCCATTGGGCCGTGGGCGGCAGCAGGGGGCGGCGGGTCTGAATTTCGGTGAGCAGCCATTCCACCCGTTGGGCCTCTTCCATTTCGCCGTAGGGCACGGCTAGCTGCAAGTAGCGGCTGAGCTCGTCGAGAGCATCGCTGTGGCGGGTGCTCTCCTGGCGGATGTCAAGGCTGGCCAGGCAGAAGGCGAAGATTTGGGCCTGACTGATCAAATGCTGCAGCGATTCGCAGCTGAGGCTGGTGCGTTCAAGGCTGTCCTGGATCAACTCCAGGTCGTAACGGAATTCATCGACCGTGCTGTAGTGCAGCTCCTGGGTGGGAGCGGGGGCCATGCTGCCCCCCATCGGCGGTGGCGGTGCGCTGCCATCGCAGGGAGATTCCCAGCCAGCATCGGCCAGTTGCTGGTTGCGTTGGTGGGTGAGCCGCAACCGCTCCAGGGTGTAGCTCAACTTGAGCCGGTAGGGCTCGAGGCGATAGCGGGCTGCCCGCGCCTCATAAATCTCGGGGAAGCGCAGCCGGTCCATTTCCAGCGACTCCAGCAGGGCCGGGCTCACCTGGCTCCACTGCATCGAAATGCTGAGCTGGTCGCGCAGTTCCGTCACTGCCTTCAGGTAGCGCTCCAGCATCAGCTGGCGTTGATAACAGGCGGTGCGCCAGGTGATGTCCGGGGTTACCGAGGGGTTGCCGTCCCGGTCCGAGCCCACCCAGGAGCCGAAGGTGCAAAAAGAATCCCGTGGCGGCTCTACGTCTGGATAACTCAGCTTCAGGGCGGCGCGGATGCGATCGCGCAGCTGGGGCATTGCATCGAAGAGCACCTGCTGGAAGTAGTGCAGGGCGTAGTCGACCTCGTCGAGCACTGTCGGTTTGAACTGGTGCAGTTCGTCGGTACGCCACCAGAGCCGGATCTCCTCCTCCAGCTGGAGTCTTAAGCCTTGGCGCTCAAGGCCATTGAGGCCGCTGCCCTGCTCCAGCTTCTGGATCAGGCTGGCCACGCGCCGCTGCTTGTGGCGCACCGTGTGGCGCACGATTTCGGTGGGGTGGGCGGTGAACACCAGCCGCAGGTCGAGGGTGCGCAGCAGCTTCTCCAGCTGGGCCGGAGGCACATTCAGGCTGCGCAGGCGGGCGAACAGCTGGCGGAAGGTGGCCGGGTCAGTTTGGTTGGCCAGGGCCGGCAGGAAGGGATCGCTAGGGCCGTTCTCCTGGTTTTTGAGGCTGTCTAGGTAGGTGTCCTCCTCAATGTGTTGTTCAAGGATGTTGACCAGCTGGAAGTACAACGAAAAGGCCCTGGCTGCGGCTATCGCTTCAGCCAGATCCATCTCGCGGATCAGCTGCACGATCGCCCCTGAGACATCAGCCTCGTTGGGGTCGCTCAGTTGCTTTAGGCGCAGTAGCCGTTCGGCCTGTCCGGGGGGGCACTCGCTGCGCAGCACCGTCTCCCAGAGATCTTCGACCAATTCGAGCCGCTCGCCCAGCAGCCGCGTGACCCGCTGAGACGCCGGTAAGGCCTCGGTGGCGCTAGCCGGGGTGGGCATGGGCTGCCGCATGGGAGCTGGATTGGCAGCGGAATGTTTTTCGATTATCCCAAAGGGCCAGGCACCCCGTCTGTGGCGATTGCCTCAAGCAGCTCCGCTTCCTGGGTTGCCATCGCTTGGACGGTCTGGCTGAGCAGGGTCGGGATCGGCAGCCCAGCCCGGTGCCCGGCCAACCAGGCCATGGCCTGGTTGCCGTGGTCGAGGACGCACTGAAGGGGGGCTAGCACCCTGGTCAGCCCCAGCTCCTGAGCAAGCGGAGCTAGATCGGTCAGCTCCTGAAGCAGCCAGGCTCGGGCCTGGACCGGAGCCCCATCGCGCCAGTGCATCACGATGGCGTCGAGGCTGGAGCGAGCTGCTGCCCGGTCGTTGGCATCGGCGAGGGCAGCCAGTTGGGATGCGCCCAGGCTGCTGGCGTGGAGGGGGTCGTAGCGCTCCGGTTCTCGCATTAACTGCTGTAGGCGCAGTTCGGCGAAGGCCGTGATCGCCAGCAGCACGAGCGGATCTGTTACAAGATCGCAGATGCGAATCTCCAGCCGGTTGAGGTCATGGGGGCGGTTGTCGCCATTGGGCCGCACCGATGTCCATAGATGGCGCACGTTTTGCATGGTGCCTAGGGCTAGTTGCTCTCCCATCCAGTCGATGTAGTGCTGGTGGTCCAGGAACAGGGGCACCTCCGCTGGCGTCAGGGGAAATTGCAGCCAACGCTGGGAATGGGCAGCGGTCACCACCCCATCGAGGAAGGGTGAGCTGGCGCTGAGGGCCAGCAGCAGAGACGCTTCGCAGCGCATCAGGCGCAGGCCTGCAAACAGGCTGGCCATTGGCTCGAGGCCGTGGCTGGCGGTAAGCCCCAGATTGATGTGCACGCTGGCAGTAACCACCTTGGTGCCGTAGGTGGCCTCGATGTAACCGTGATAAGGATTGGCCGGATCTGAGCGTTCAAAGTGGTGGCTGTCACCCAGGCTCAGGGTGCTGCCGGGCAGCAGGGTGAGATCGCGGCTGGCCAGCCAGCGGCGAAGCCGTTGGCGTGGCTCGAGCAGCAGCTGCAGTTGCCGGCCGTAGTCGGCATCCGGTGGAGTGATGTATTCGAGGTTGCGGCAATCGGGCTCGGTTACGAACCCCTCGAGGGCGTCCGCCGCGTCGGCGCTACATCCCACCACCGTGCCATCCGCCCGGCCGGTGTAGAGCTCCACCTCAAAACCCTTCAGCAATAAAGGAGCGCTCATGGCTGGGCCGGCAGCAGACAGGCCAGGGCTTTGAGCATGCCGCGGGCTTTGTTCAAGGTTTCCTGGTATTCGAGTTCGGGTTTGGAATCGGCCACCACCCCGGCGCCGGCCTGCACCTGCACGCGCCAGCCGCCTTCGGGATGGGGTAGCACCACCATCGTGCGGATGGTGATGGCGGTATTGAGAGCGCCGGCTAGGTCGACCCCGCCATAGACCCCGGAATAAGGCCCCCGGGCGTCGGGCTCCAGGGCGTGGATCAGCTGCATGGCCCGAATCTTGGGAGCACCACTGACCGTACCGGCGGGGAAGGAGGCCATCAGCAGGTCCCACACTGATTGACCCTCGGCCAGTAAGCCCTCCACCTGGCTCACGATGTGCATCACGTGGGAATAGCGCTCGATCACCATCAGGTCGCTCACTTTGACGGTGCCCGGTTGGCAGACCCTGCCCAGGTCGTTGCGGCCTAGATCGACGAGCATCACGTGCTCCGCCCGCTCCTTGGGATCAGCCAGCAGCTCCGCCTCTAGGGCCAGGTCTTCGGCCTCATCGGTGCCCCTGGGGCGCGTGCCTGCGATTGGTCGTAAGGAGGCCTTAATTCCCCCTGCGGCCGTGGGCTCTGCCTTCACCATCACCTCCGGACTGGAGCCGATCAGATACCAGCCGCCGAAGTTGAAAAACGCCATGTAGGGCGAAGGATTCACCATCCGCAGGCTGCGGTAGAGCTCGAAGGGATCGCTATCAATGCGGGTTTCCAGCCGCTGGCTGAGCACCAGCTGGAACACGTCGCCAGCTTCGATGTGCTCTTCGCCGCGGCTCACTGAGGCCTCGAAGGCCTCCTTCCCTACGTTGCTGGTGGTAACCAAATTGGCGGCGATGTGACTGGCAGTGGCTTCGTGCCAGTTCAGGGGGGTGCCGGCACCCGGCAGGGGGCCGTGCATGCGCTCCTCCAGGGCGCTGATCCGGGCCGCGGCCGAGGCGTAGGCAGCCTGCGGATCCTGGCCGCCACTCAAATCGGCGTAGGCCACCGCGGTGATCTGGCGCTTCACTTGGTCGAACACCAGCAGGCTGTCGGCCAGCATCCAGCAGCCATCAGGCGGTGCACCTTCGGCCGCTGGATGCACCGGCACGCTGGGTTCGATCCAGCGGATCAGCTCGTAGCCCCAGAAGCCAAATAGCTGGCCCACCGGTGGCAGACCGGGGATCGGCGGGCTGGAGAGTGGCTCCAGGCACTGGCGCAGCAGGTCGAAGGGGTTGCCCTGCAGCCGCTCCTCGGAGCCGGTGCGCCACTGGCGCACACTTTGGTCGCCCCGGCTGGTGAGGGTCCAGAGCGGATCGGCAACCACAAAGCTCCAGCGGCCGATGCGCTCACCACCCTCCACCGACTCCAGCAGCACACCATGACTGCTGGCTGCTCCGGCCTTCAGCCAGGCGGTGAGCGGGGTTTCCAGATCAGCAGGCCAGCGCTTCCAGAGGGGGATGAAGTTGTGGCCAGTCGCGACTGCCTCGAGAAAAGCCTCTTGGGCTAAGCCATCGCGATCGGGGCTGGGCATCGGACAAGCGGGCAGGCAAAAAAAACGGGGCGCCTGGCCCCGCCTTTATAGGGGTTGGTCAACGCTGCTCAAGCGTCGAAGGTGTTCTTGCCGGTGAACTTGAGATTGGCAGGGTTCGGGTTGGCGCCGATGCGGCGGGGGTTGTGGCCAACCATGGGGCGACCCTCATTCACCTTTTCAGGGAACACGCCATCTTTGGGATGCAGGAACTCGGTGTCACCACCGGGGAAAATCCGGTAGATCTTGTAATCCTCGATCCGTGGCTTGAACTTGGTGCGCAGCTGGGTGCCGAGTGCAAGGCACTGCTCTTTGCGGGCGAAGTACATCAGGTTTTCGCCCTCATTCATGTGGGCAGCGCCCCCCGTGGGCAGCTCGAAGACTTGCTCCTTCGGGCTCGTCCAGGTGATGGCGTATTTTTCCTCGGTCTCGGCGGAATTCAGCAGGCCGCCGGTGCTGCCGATGTACTTCGGGAGTTGACCGCTGAGCGCCGTAGCTGCCATGGCTTTGGATCGTTTCAGCCGGAAGCTAGCACCGTGTTTTTGACCTGGTCGGGGCTGCTGCCGCACTCTTCACACCCGTCAACAAACCGGCCTGTCAGCACACCGGGAAAAACACCGTCAGACCGCTGCCGTTGCGCTCGGTGAGTCGACCGCCCAGGCGGTGGAACAGCCGCTGGGTGGCCTGGCGGCTGAGCTGCAGGCTGCCGGTGGTGGGGTTCCAGCTCAGCACCGGCCCCACCAGCTCCCGCTGGTCGCCGTTCCCGTTTCCGTGGTGCTCGGCGGGATCGTGGCCCTCGCTGCTGAGCTGAAGCTTCAGGCGGGTGCCGGCCGGCAGCAGGCTCACGGTTACGCGGCTACCGCTGGGCAGGCCTCGGCTGAAGCGGTCGATCAGGCCGCCGAGCATGGTTTCGAGCCGGGCCGGGTCGCTAAGCACCGGCGACAGACCAGCGGCGACAGCAAGTTCCAGCTCCAGGCCGCGGCGAGCCAGTTGCCGCTGCCACAACTCCTTTTGCTGGTGCAGCACTGCGCTGAGGTCGGTGCGGGCCAGGGCGTGGCTTTCGAGGGGCTGTTCGCTGCCCGGTTGTCGCTGCAGCTCAGCCGCCAAGAAGATCAGGCCGAAGCGGTCGATTTGCTCACTGCATTCGCCGTCGATCTGCTCGAGGCGCTGGCGCACCACCGGGGGCAGGTCGCTGCGCCGCAGCAAGGAGCGGATCAGGGTTCGGATTGTGGCGAGTGGCGTTCGCACTTCGTGGGTGAGGGCCTCGAGCAGTGCCAGTTCGCTGCTCACCGCTCGCGGGGTGTCGCTGCCATGGCGCTCCCGCGACTGAGGTTGGCGATCGCTGCCACCGTGCACCAGGGGCTGCAGGGTGAGGCTGGGGGCCATGGCGGCCAGCCTTTCCCCTAGCCGCGGCCAGAAGCGCAGGCCCAGTTGGTCGTCGCTGCGCAGGGGCCCCAGCTGCTCCAGGGCGCTGCGCAGGGCTGCCGAGGCAGCGGGGGACTGGGTTAGCAGGCGTACATGAATCAGCCCCAGGGCCGCGGACAGGGCTTCCGGGTCGAAGCGCACGATCAGGCGCCTGCCCTCGGCCGGGCCATCAAGGCAAAGGGCCACCTGCAGTTGGGGGGTGATCACCAGCAGTAAGGGGTCTGTGCCGTCCTCCTCCGCCAGGGCCAGCCGCTGAAAGCCACCGCATGGAGCTGGGCTGCCGGCTCCTGGCAGCAGGGGCGCCTGGCTGGGCAGCAGGCCGTCTAGATCGCTTGGGGCCCACACCCAGCCTTGCAGCTCCCGCAACAGGGCTGGCTCATAGAGGGCGGGCAGCGGGGCGGCCAGCCATAGCCCCTGGAGGGGTTGCCGGGGCAGCAGGAAATCTTCTTGCAGGGTGGCCAGGGCTGCCCACCACTGCCGCCGCGCGCAGTCCTCGTTGCTGACTCCGGCTGGCACGCCTTCGGCAAGGCAACGTCGCAGGTCGGCCAGGCTCACCGGCGGCCCTGGGCGGCGCGGCCCCGGCGGGCTGCGGAGGCGCACAGCCCCAGGGAGATGAAGTTCACCAACATGGCGGATCTTCCATAGCTCAGCCAGGGCAAGGGGATGCCGGTGATAGGGCCGAGTCCGATGGTCATATTGATGTTCACCACCACTTGGAACATCAGCATCGCCCCGATTCCCACCACCACCAGGGCCTCGTAGTCGGTTCGGGCCCGTCCCGCGATCTGCAGCAAGCGCCACATAAGCAGGGCGAAGCCGGCCACCACCAGCACCGAGCCGAGAAAGCCGGTTTCCTCGCCGAGGGCGCTGAAGATGAAATCGGTGTGTTGCTCGGGGATGAACCGCAGCTTGGTGAGGGAGCCTTGCATCAAGCCTGTTCCCCAGATCTGTCCGGAGCCGATACCTACTGTGCTCTGCAGCAGGTGGTACCCGCCGCCGAGGGGATCCTGGGCGGGATCGAGAAACAGGGTGAGCCTGGCTCGCTGGTGAGGACGTAGGCCGTGCTCCCAGAGCCAGGGGGTGGCCACCGCAAAGATTCCTTGCACGGCAAGGCTGATGGTCAGGGCCACCCGCTTCCAGGGCAGGCTTTTCCAGGCCAGCCAGCCCATTAAGGGCACCCAGCCCAGTAGCAGCCAGGGCTGGGTGCCAGCCACGATCGCCGCCACCAGTGGGGAAAGCAGCAAAACCACCCAGGCCCCGGGCATCCCTGCCCAGAAAAGCATCACCAGCAGTACGGCGCCAAACACCAGCGAGCTGCCTAGGTCTGGTTGTACAAACACCAGCAGCCAGGGCAGGGCGATCAGCCCTACAGGTCGTATTAAGTCAACCGGACGATCAACCGGGTGCTTGGCCAGTACGACGGCGAGCAGCAAGATGGCACCGACCTTGGCGAATTCCGAGGGCTGCACGTAAAAGCCGCCGATGTTGATCCAGCTCTGGGCCCCCAGGGCGCTGGTGCCGACAATTCGAACTGCCACCAGGCTGGCGACCATGGCGATGTAAATCGGCCACTTCAACGGGATCAGTCGGTCCAGTGGGATTCGCGCCAGCAGTAGGGCCACCACCATGCCCACCGCTGCTGTGACCCAGTGCTGGTACCAGTCGGCGTAATTCGCTTGGCGCTGGGTGCTGGCAATCAGGATTCCGGCGATCGCCACCATTGCCAGCGGTACCCCCCAGAGGATCAGGTCCACGTCGGCTAGGGGGCGGCGCCGGCTGCTGCGGCTATTGAAGAATCGAGGGTTTCGCCGCCCCAACTGGCTCAGCATTGGCTTCAGGCTGGCACCAGATGGGCCGCGCTGAGCTGGTGGGCTAGAGCCAAAAAGGCCTGGGCGCTGATTGATTCGGGGTGGCTGAGCACTACGGGGCGACCGGCATCTCCGCCCTCCCGCACGGGCATTTCCAGGGGCAATTCGGCCAGCAGAGGCACCCCGGCCTCTTTAGCCAGGATGGCACCGCCACCGCTGCCGAATAGGGCATAACGCTTGTCTGGTGCGTCGGGAGGAATGAAGACGCTCATGTTTTCCACCACGCCCAGCACGGCCACCCCCATCTGCAGAAACATCGCTAGGCCGCGGCGGGCATCAGCCAGGGATACCAGCTGGGGAGTGGTGACGATGATCGCCCCTGCCATCGGCACAGCCTGGGCGATGGTGAGCTGAGCATCACCGGTGCCGGGAGGCAGGTCGACGATCAGCACATCTCTTTCGCCCCAGTCGACTTGATAAAGGAATTGACGAATGATGCCGTTGAGCATCGGGCCCCGCCAGATCACGGGCTGGTTCTCTTGGATCAGCAGGCCCATCGACACCATGGCGATGCCGCAGGTTTCGATCGGTGTCATTACCTGCTGGGCGCCCTCTCCGCTCACTTCAGGTGTGCGATCAGCCACCCCCAACATGGTGGGGGCATTCGGCCCGTAGATGTCCGCATCGAGCAAGCCCACCTTCAATCCTGAAGCCGCTAGGGCACAGGCCAGGTTCACGGCAACAGTGCTTTTGCCTACGCCCCCTTTGCCACTGCTGACAGCGATGACCTGGCGCACCCCAGGGATGGCCTGGCGTTCCGGCACTTGTCCGCGTTCCGGCACTTGACCATGGCCAGCGGCGCCGATCGGAGCGGCGCCGCTGGGTTGGTCCAACTCAATCTGGACGTCGTTGATTCCTTCGACGGCGAGCAGGGCCGCCTTGGCTTCGGTGGCGATGCGATCCCGCTGGCTCTGGGCAAAGCCAGGCAGGGCAAGGCGAAATACGGCCCGATCGTCCACCAGCCGCGTCTGCTGGATCCAGCCAAGCTCGATCAGGCTGCGCCCGCTGCCGGCATCCTGTACGGCGTTGAGGGCGGCCTGAGCCTGCTCCACAGAAGCCATCGGAAATCCAATCAGGATCTGCGATCCTAGGAGCCCTGCCGCAGGGGTCGACAGCCAGCCAGGCCGTGACAGACCCTCTCGAATACTTGTCTGGGGGGAGGCTGGGCTGAAATGGTTGAACCTTTCCAGCGTCCATGCGGCGCAGCGTCGATGTTCAAGGCCCTGCTGGCGCGTGGCAAAAACAAGCTGGGTGGGGGTGCTGCAGGGCGTGGTAATTCGCCACTGGCCCTGGAAGCTCCGCCGGCCGACTCCCGCGCCCGGGCCAAGGCCCTGCTGATGGGTCTACAGGACTCCATCTGCGCCGCTCTGGAACAACTCGATGGTGAAGGGAGCTTCGCCGAGGAGAGCTGGGAGCGTCCGGAGGGGGGCGGTGGTCGCTCCCGGGTGATGAAGGGCGGTCGGGTGTTTGAGCAGGGCGGCGTCAACTTTTCCGAAGTGCAGGGCAACGAGCTGCCACCCTCAATTCTCAGCCAGCGCCCTGAGGCCAAGGGTCATCGTTGGTTTGCCACCGGCACCTCGATGGTGCTGCACCCCCGCAACCCCTACATCCCCACTGTTCATCTCAACTACCGCTACTTCGAGGCGGGGCCGGTGTGGTGGTTCGGTGGTGGTGCCGATCTCACCCCCTATTACCCATTTCTGGAAGATGCCCAACACTTCCACCGCACGCTCAAGGGTGCCTGCGACAGCGTCAACCCCGCTTTCTATCAGGTGTTCAAGCCCTGGTGCGATGAGTACTTCTTCCTCAAACACCGGGACGAGACCCGCGGAGTGGGCGGCATCTTTTACGACTATCAGGATCCTCGCGGTGTGCTCTACAAGGGCCAGGACCTCGAGGGGCCGGCGGCAGCCGTGAGCAACCGCCTGGCCCCGGTTCAGCAGAGCTGGGAGCAGCTGTTTGCCCTGGCCAGCGCCTGCGGCAACGCCTTCCTGCCCAGCTACGTGCCGATCGCTGAGAAGCGGCAGCACACCCCCTATGGCGAGCGGGAGCGCCAGTTCCAGCTATATCGGCGGGGCCGCTATGTGGAGTTCAATTTGGTGTTCGACCGGGGCACAATTTTTGGCTTGCAGACCAACGGCCGCACCGAGTCGATTTTGATGTCCCTGCCGCCTTTGGTGCGCTGGGAATACGGCTACCAGCCGGAAGCTGGCAGCCGCGAAGCTCTGCTCACAGATCTGTTCACTCGTCCTCAGGATTGGCTGGAGGACGGCTCGCTTGCTGACCGCTGCGCCCCCCACCAGGCGGTGAACTAGCTGTTGAGCTGATTGTTGCTGGTTGTGCAGCGGCCAGGCCAGGGGCTTGTAGCGCTGGTTGCAAGCCCTGCTGCAGGCCTTGTTGCAAAGCCGAAACCACCCGCTCAGCGACGGCCTGGAGGGCGGCATCGCGGCTGCGGGGATCCCGAAGTGATGCTTCCAGCTGGCCCTCGAGTTTGCCGATCTCGAGAATGGCGATGCCCCGCCTGGGAGCGCCCAGCCCATTGCGGAAGAGCAGGGGATAGGGGCCAAAGGCCAGCGCCAGGCTTTCGTCTAGGCGGGTTGGGAGGCGATGGAGGGGTGGGATCAGGCCCGAGCCGACACCATCAGGACCGTAGGCGTCGTAGTGGATTTCCAGGGCATAGCCTCCCGCTTGGGCATGGGCTTTGCCCACGCTCCAGTTGGTGCGAGGGTCGTCGCCGTCGGCGATGGTGCGCAGCGGCGGGTCGTAAAAGCTGATTGCCAGACCCCGCTGCTTGCCCAGGGCAACCACCGCCTGGGCGGTGAGCAGATTCCAATAGAGCTCGTCGCGGATGCCCGGTTGCATCGGCGCGGCTCCGCCTAGATCGACGGCCGCTCCCCCCGTGCCGGCCCCGCCAATACCCTGGGAATCGGCATGGCCCGCTAGCACCAGGATTTCGGTGCCACTGGGCAGCTCAGTCAGGCCTCGCCAGTTTTTGCTCAGCCGGCTGCGGGGCCCAGTCAGTGGATCAAAGTTGGCCAGCGGTGGCGCCTGGGCTGCAGCGCCCCCAGCCACGGCAAGAACTCCTGCTAAGACGGCAGCCAGGTGGCGGGAGCGTTGCATGACTGCCAGGCGAGAGGTCAGATGGGCGAGCTGAGCAGCTTGCCGTCGCTGAACAAGCCCAGCTTGGGCCCCATTTCCAATTCGAGCGCGATCAGCTCATCGCGGTGGGCTCGCAGCCGTAGGGCACTGCCCGTGGCGCTGTCATGGCTTATTAGGCGCAACTCCAGGGTCTCGGCCCGCATCGCCCGATTGCGATAAACCAGCCCTGCTGCCGGCCCCAGTAAGGCCAGCAGCAGGGGCCACCAGCCCAGCTGGGGCAGTAGCTGGCGCAGCACTAGCCCAAGGCAGGCTGCACCAACAGCTCCAAGCAAGGAGAGCAGCACCGCCAACCAGGGACTAGCCGCCACTTCGGCGCGGAAGCATAGATGGCGTCGCTCGGGATCACTGGATTCGGCGCGCCAACCGCGTTGCAGCAGCCATTCGCTGAGCTGGCTCAATACCTCTAGAGGCGGACGTGACGAGCGCACCTCCACGGTTGTAGTGCGGTCTTTGCTGGCGGCCCGCAGAAAAAAAACCAGACCTACGGCCAGCAGCAGGGTGAGCAGCAGGGTGGAGCTGAGGTTGGCCATCGCTCCATTCTGCCGTCGTCGCTGGGGGCGCGGCTTGTCAGCATGCCAAGGCACTCGCCTTTTCCATATGACCGCCCCGTCTGCCCCCAGCAACCTGCCGGCTCCCGCCCGCTTCGCCGTATTTGACGG
>CAZKER010000375.1:0-11841 GCA_964551845.1 uncultured Cyanobium sp. | reverse complement strand
CGCCGGGCCCTTTCTTCCAGCTGGGGCTGAAGGCGGCCAGTGAATTGGTGAAGTTGTAGGTGGTGCCGGAGCCATCGGAGCGCACCACCACCTGGATCGGCTGGTCGGCGCAGCCCAGCTGCTTGAAGTTCTTGATCTTGCCCTCGAAGATGCGCACCAGCTGCTCCTGGCTGAGCTTGAGCTTGCAACCGGGCAGGTTGTAGGCCACGGCGATGGCGCCAGCGGTGAGGGGTATTTGCACTACACCCCGTTTGATCGCTGCAGCATCTTCGGTGTCCAGGGGTTTGTCGCTGGCGGCGAAATCCACCGTGCCGGCTTGGAACTGGCGGACGCCGGCACCGGAGCCCACCGACTGGTAGTTGACCCGAATCTTGTCCTTGTTTTCCAGGTCTGCAAACCAGCGTTGGTAAAGGCCCGCCGGGAAGCTGGCGCCGGCGGCTTGCAGGGTCTGGCCGTTGCTGCAGCTGCTCAGGCTGATCAGGGCAGCCAGGCCGGGGGCGCTCCTCGACAGGATGCTGGAGCGAAAGCGGCTGACGGCCATGGAGGTAGCTGGTGAAGGGTGGCGTGCCGGCAGGTTAGGGCTTGATTAAGAAGGTGTTTGGTGGCTGGTTTATCAGTCTTGCTCGAGTTGGTCTGCCACCCATTCCGCCGTCGCCGGTGCCAGCAGCACGCCATTGCGGTAGTGGCCGCTGGCCAGCACCAGGCCTGGCTCCAGCTGCTCGAGCAGCGGCGCCGGGCGACCGATCGGATGGGGCCGGTGGCCCTGCCACTGGCGCACCACGGTGGCCTGTTGCAGCCAGGCTGGCGCGGCACCACCCAGCTGTTGCAGGCTGGCGAGGGCGGTGGGATCGGCTTGATCGCCAGGCTCCAGGGTGGCCCCCAGCCACAGCTTGCTGCTGGCACGGGGCACCAGGTTGAGCCCTTGCCACACCACTGCCCCAGGCCAGGGGTTGGCGCTGCTCCAGTTTGTGGGGAGTGGCAACTCCAGTTCCAGGGCCTGGCCTAACACCGGCTCCATGGACACCTGGTGGCCTACCTGCGGCAGCAGACCGGCACTGGCTACCCCGGCGCTCAGCACCACAGCCTCCACCTCAAACCTCTCGCCGCCGCGAGTGTGCACGCTCCAGCCGCCAGGGCGTTGCTCGAGGTGCTCAGCCCGATCGCAGCAGGTCTGCAGACCCAGCCGCAGGCCATCGGCCAGCAGGGCTGCGAGGGCGGGGCCGGGATCCAGTTGTCCGTCGTCCGGGGAGTACAGCCCGCCTAGGGCTCCGATCGGCAGGGCTGGTGCCAGGGCGTTGAGCTGGGGCTGATCCCAGAGCTCCAAGGGAAAGCCCTGCTGGCGCCGGCTTGCCACCAACTGGCGCTGGCGCTCCAGTTCCTCGGGGGTGCTGGCCAGCAGCAGCAAGCCTGGCCGCCAGGGGAGTGCCCAACCCTGGGCCTGCAGCTGCTGACGCCATTGCCCCCAGAGCTCCAGGCTGCGTTGACGCAACCGCCAGGCCCGGCCGCTGTTGCGGTGAAACACCTGGGCCATCAGCACCCCCAGGGCCGCCTCGCTGCCTGAGTTGGGGTCGCGTTGGCCTGTGAAGCCAGGATCAATCAGCAAAACTCTGTGGCCGCGCTGCACCAGTAGCCAGGCGCAGGCGCGGCCCACAAGCCCGGCTCCCACTACAGCGATAAAACGGCGCCTAGTGGCTGAGCCGACGGGGTTGCCCAGGTGGATCAGATTTGCTTGAGGTCTTCCTGCACTTGCGTGGGCAACACCTGGGCATAGAGACCAAAACCACTGGCCACTTTGATGTAGCCCTTGCGCAGCTTGTCGCCGTCTTGAAGACGGGCGGCTTCATCGAGCTGGGCCAGGGCAGTTTTCAGGGCGGTGGCGCGCTTCTCTGCCTCGGGGCGGTCGGCGGGCAGCAGCCTTTGGTTGATGTAGCTCATCTCTCGGCCCACTTCCTGCATCGGGCCGTGGATCAAGTTGGCGGTGAATACCCAGTTGCGGTCGTTAACGAGGGCGGCCAACTCGGGCAGGCGGTTGCGGGCTGCCAGGAAACCCTCGGCTTGGCGCTCGATCAGGGCCATGTCGTCTGGACTGATGGTCGGCGGCTTCTTGCCCTGGCTGCCGTCACAGGCGCTCAGGCTGAGGCAGAGCACGGTGGCAAGGACGAGCACCACTAATCGGCGCAGCTGCTGGGTCAACTCAGCCCGGCTGAACGCAGTGAAAACGGCAGGAATCCGCGCAGAAGCCATCAGCAGGTACCAACACCTTTTCGTGGGGGTGAGTGTATCGGGGCCAGCTGGCTCTTCCGGCCTGTCTGTAGCCCCTCGCAACCTGGCCCTAATGCCGCCGAGGTGCTACGTCTGCTGCAGAAACCGACCATGGCCATGACTGCCCCCACCGCCATCCTGCAGATGATCTGCCCGGATCAACCCGGACTGGTGCGGGAATTGTCTGGCTGGGTGGCGGCTAACGGCGGCAACATTGTGCACGCCGACCACCACAGTGACCAAGGTGCCGGCTTGTTTTTGAGCCGGATTGAGTGGCAGCTTGAAGGCTTCGGATTGCCGCGGGAGGCGATCTGCCCCACGGCGAGCGCGCTGGCGGAGCGCCTGGGCGGCCAATACAGGGTGAACTTCTCAGATGTGCGCCAGCCGGTGGCGATCTTCGTGAGCAAGCAGGACCACTGCCTGCTGGATTTGTTGTGGCGTACACGCACGGGCGAACTGCCGATGCAGGTGCCCCTGGTGATCTCCAACCATCCCGATCTCGGCGCCATGGCAGAAGAGTTTGGAGCACACTTTGAACATGTGCCGATCTCGGTCGCTAACCGGGAGGAGGCTGAAGATCGGCACCTGGAACTCCTGGCTGAGCACGGCATCGAGCTGGTGATCCTGGCCAAATACATGCAGGTGCTTACGCCGGCATTTTTAGAGCGCTTCGACCCACCGGATGCTTTCCACCGGGTGATCAATATCCACCACTCCTTTCTGCCGGCCTTCCAGGGAGCCCAGCCTTATCACCGGGCCTGGGAGCGGGGCGTGAAGTTGATTGGTGCCACCGGCCACTACGTGACCGAGGAACTTGATGGTGGGCCGATCATTGCCCAGTCCACCGTGCCTGTGGGTCATCGTGATGAGGTCGCCGACCTGATTCGCCTTGGCCGCGATTGCGAACGCCTGGCCCTGGCCCGTGCCGTGCGCCTGCACCTCAAGCGTCAGGTGATGGTTTATCGCGGGCGGACGGCAGTGTTTGATTGAGGGGGGCGGTACAACTTTTGATATGTAATCGCTGTTGGTGTTTTTGCTGCAGTGGGGTTACGGCCGCTTCAGACCGGCATGTGGATGCCCAGCAGGGCGTTGGCGCCTAGGCCGTAGAGGCTGCCATCGAAGCTGAGCGGGCTATCGAAGCTGCCGCTGGTGGTGGCGCCGACCTGTGTTTGCCGGAAGGCGAAGACGTCTTCGTTGGTGGCGCTCAGCCCGGTGGCGCTGGCGTTGCCGCTGGTGTTGAGGAACAGCCGGCCATCGGTGGCCGCCGACAAGGCGGTGATGTTCTCGGCAGTTCCGCTGATGCCCACGTCACTCATGTCGGCCTGGAGGCTCCAGCTGCCGGCGGTGGTAGCGCCGAGGCTGGTGGGTCTGAAACGCAGGATGTCCTCGGCGGTGAAGCTGCTGACGCCGGTGACGCTGCCGCGGCCGCGGGTGGAGATCAGCCAGGAGCCGTCGGCCAGGCCGGTCACCGCGTCGATCGCTTCGGCGTTGGTGGTGAGGCCTACGTCGCTGCCGTCGAAGAACATCGACACGCTGAAGCCGCCGCTGGTGTTGCGGCTGAGGCGTGCCAGATCCGAATCGTCGAAGGCGATGCCCGCGAGGGTGATCGGGCTCTGGACGGCCACCACCACCTCATCGGGGCTGATGATATGGAGTCCATTAAGTACGGCGCCACTCAGCCCGCTGGCGTTGCCGTTCAGCCAGGTGGAGAAGCGACTGCCGTCGAAGGCGATGACGTCGTTTCGCTGGGCTGTCAGGCCGCCCATCACCGAGGCCGATGAACTGGTGACCGCGCTGGCCAGGGTGAAGTAGAGGATCGGGCTGGGCGGTGGTGGCGGCACCAGGATGATGCTGAGTTCGCCGCTGGTGTTGTCGCTGCCTGTGTTGCCAGCGGCATCGGTGGCGGTGGCGACCACGTTGTAGGTGGCACCGACGGAGAGGGCGTCGATCCATTGGAGCGACCAGGTGCCGTTGCCGTTGTTGACGGCACTGCGGGTGCTGGAGCCAATGCTGACGCTCACCTGGGCGGTGGCTTCGCTGATGGTGCCGCTGAGCACGGGAGTGGTGCTCTGGGTTGAGAGGATGTCGACGCTGACCAGCGGTGCGACGGTGTCGATGGTGAGGGCGAAGGGGCTGGAGAGGTTGCCGAGCCGGCCGCTGGCGGTGTCTACCACCCGGGCTGTGTAGGAGACGGAGTTGGTGCCGGAGCTTTCCTGGAGGGAGAAGCTCCAGGCGCCGGGATCGGCGGCGCTGGGTTCAGTGCTGCCGACCTGCACGCCGTTGCGGTAGACAGCGACCGCCTGGCCTGCGCTGAGGGCCTTGCTGAGGTTGCCGCTGAAGCTGAGGGTGGTGCTGTTGGTGGCGGCGCCGCTGGCCAGGCCGTTCACCGAGGTGATCGTCACGTCGGCGAGCACAGGTCCCGAGAGGCTGAGGACGAGGTCGTCGTAGCTGAAGGTGCTGCTGTCGAAGACGAGATATTCGATGCTGTTCCAGACCTGATCGACATCGAGGCTGCCGGGGATGCGGGTGAACAGCAGCGAGTCGCTGCTGAGTTCGTAGCGGAGCAGGTCGATCGATTCGGTGAAGTAGAGCCAGTCGATGCCAGCATCGCCGTAATAGATGTCGGAGCCGAGGCTGTCGTAGAAGCTGTCGTTGCCCACGCCACCGCGGAAGGTGTTGTTGGCGTTATTGCCGTGGAAGCTGTCGTTGCCACTGCCGCCGATGGCGGCTTCGATCACGGTGCCGGCGGCGATCGAGAGGTTGCCGATCTTGCCACCGATGTTGGATAGGGATGGAGTAATCGAGCCCGGCTGGGAGGGGGCGAGGTTGATCAGCTGGTCGGTACTGAAATTGCTGACGTTGAGCGTGTCGTAACCGTCGCCGTCAACGATCGTGTAGGCGGTGCGGCCGGCGTAGGTACTGAATTCGTTCCAGATCTGGCTCTTCAAGGCACTGATGTTGGTGCCAACGCCATAAATCGTGTCGCCGCGGAAAGCATTGGCGACCCCATAGCCCGCTGGGCGGTAGATGTCGTCGAGGGCCATCCAGTCGACCGACATTGGCGACTGCAGGAAGGCGTAAGAAGCGCCTGTGGTGGGATTGGCTGTTTGACTGAAGTACGACATCATCGATGCCTGCCAGCTGTCGTTGGCGAACTTGGCGTCGATGTCGTAAGTGCCACTGCCGTTGTAAAGACCTTGGTGGCCAAGGCCGAGGGCGTGACCTATTTCGTGGAAGTAGGTTTGAACGGTGTAGGAGTCGAAGCTGGAGATGCCCGAATCCCAGGTGCTGGCGATATTGATTACTGAGTATTGGACACCGTTGCTGAAGTTGTTGCCGGCAGCATATGAGTAGGCGCCGCTGTAATTGTCGGTGAAGAAGAAGTCGACCAGTGTGCGGCTGGTGGAGGTGGTTTCGACGAAGCGGATGCCTAGCGTGGCCTCGTAGAGCTTGAACACCTCCCGCACCAGATTGCGGCGGGCGGTGGTGACGCCATTTCTGTCGCCGTCGAGGGTGCCGTTGCCGTCGGTGTCGAAGTTCCAGCCGTTGATGTTGTAATAGAGAACACCATTGTTGGGGTTGGGGCCGCTGCTGCCGAGGTTGTAACGCCGGGGGATCGCGCCGAATTCCTGCCAGAAGCCGTCGCGTAGGTAGTCGGCCAGGTTCTGCAGACTGGCGTACGGCTTGCTGGAGATCGTGCTGCCGCTGCCCACGGTGTTGCCGGTCTGGCCGCCGGGGTCGGAGCCGTCGCCGGCGCGCTGGCACACCGGGCAGCCGCAGCGGACCATGTGGTAGCTGCTGTCGATAGCGTCGAGGTTGACATTGCTGTCGGTTGTGTCACCGAAGACGTCGACAGGCTGCGCGTTCATCGCGATCGCCGGATCCTCAACTTGAGTCTCTTCCGAGATCAGTGGGGCCTCCGTTGCTGTTGCGTCTGCTGCTGCGTCTGGGTTCAGGAGAGCCTGTTCGGCCGCAGTGTCGATGCTCTGGCTGATTGGCAGCCAGAGGTTGGAAAGGGAGGTGAGATCGGATTCGCTGGCGGAGAGCAAAGTAATGGCTATCAACTCCAGAGAGCAACCCTGTTTTCAGTCACCCTATGTGACTCCAGCCCTCATGTTGTGTGAATTAATCATGAATGAATATCGAGGCTTGCTGGGTTTCAGGGAGCTTCGCCCTCTTCGGGAGGAGTGCTCCCGGTGGCCGCCTGAGCTGTACCGGTCAGGGCGTCTTGCCGGTGCCGCAGCAACACCGCCGGCTCCAGGGGGCCGCGCAGGTGAGCCCAGGGCAGCACGGTGCTGGGCTCCCAGCATTCATGCACCACCTCGGCCCAGGGGGGTGGGGGCGGCATGTCACTGACCTCGCCCTCGGCCGCGGCCCTGTAGGCGCGCTTCCAGGTGCCCAGGCTGGCGGGCTCGCCCCGCACGGCGGCGATCACCGAGGCCAGCCGCCGGTCGCTGCGGGAAAGCAGGGCTTGGATAACGCTCCAGCCGTAGCTTTCGGGGCGCAGGTCGATTCCCTTGGGCTTGAGTCGCTTTGCCAGCAGCTTGAGGCGTTTCTCGGCCTCGGGCCGCACCCCCTGCCACTGGAACGGGGTGTGGGCCTTGGGCACGAAGCTGCTCACTCCAAGGGTGAGCCTCAGGCCGGGCGTCGCTTTTTTTAGGGCTAGCAGCAGCTCGGCGGTGGCTTCCACATCGGCGTCTTCTTCCGTAGGCAGTCCCACCATTCCGTAGAGCTTCAGGCCTGTGAGGCCGCCTTCCTTGGCGTAGCGCGCTGCAGCAAAAATCTCCTCGGTGGCGAGCTTTTTATTCACCACCTGGCGCATGCGTTCGCTGCCGCTTTCGATGGCGATCGTGAGCGATTTGCTGCCCCGTTTGGCTAGGATCCGGCCCAGCTCGGCGGTCACGGTGGCGGCCCGCACCGAGCTCACGCTCACCCGGGTGCCCTCGAAGCGGTCCTGGTCGAGCCAGGCCAGCAGCTCGCCGAATTGGGGGTGCTGGGTTACTGAGGCGCCTAGCAACCCCAGGCGCTGGGTGGCGACCAAACCCTTCTCTACCGCTGGGATCAGGCCGTCTTCCAGGCTTGGGGTGCGAAACGGCAAGGTGAGGTAGCTGGCCAGACAGAAGCGGCACAATTCCGGACAGCTGCGCACCACCTCCACCATGTGGATCGAGGGCCAGGCCGCCTCCGGCGTGATCACAGCCGAATGGCTCAAGGTGTTGCCGCGCCAGGTCTGCTTGGCCACGGTGGCCGGGATGCCGGGTTCGGTGGGTTCAATTGCCAACAGATCGCCCTTGCTGGAGTAGCGGGGGGCGTAGAGGCTGGGCACATAAACGCCCGGTACCTGGGCCAGGTGCCGCAGCCGTTCGGCCCTCGGGGCGCCGCGGTGCTCCTGCAGGGCATCCACAAAGGCGGGCAGCAGCAGCTCGCCGTCGCCCAGCAACACCACATCAAAAAACGGTGCCAGCGGTTCGGGGTTGGCGGTGAGCACCGGTCCGCCGCCGAACACGATCGGGTCGCCGCCGCCGCGCTCTGCGGCCCAGATCGGGATGCGCTGCTGCTCCAGTAGATCCAGCAGCACGGGCCCGTCCAGCTCCCAGCTCAGCGATAGGCCGAACAGGTCGCAGTGGCGGTGCGGCGGATCACCCTGATCGGTGAACAGGCGGCGCACATCCACGTCGGTCCGTTTGGCCAGAGTGGCCCACACCACCTGGTAGCCCAGGCTGGTGATGCCCACCGTATAGGTGCTCGGAAAGGCCAGCACCGCCTTGAGGGCACCGGCCTCTGGCGCGGCGGGTTCAAACAGCAGGATTTCCTGGTTCAGGAGACTGACGCAGGCAGCACAAACACCTTCATCTTGCAGGGCCAGGTGCGAATCGAGTCTGACTTAGATCCAGTGGCGCTTTCGATGTTGAAAGCGTTGAGCGATGCCAGCGCAGCAGCACGGCTCTAATTTGCATCAACATCAGTCTGGCGGTTTCTTTGGCAGCACCGGTGCCTCAGTTGACGGTTGAGGTGCTGAGCCGCTGGGCCCCTGCCGCCGACCGGCGCAACCCGATCTCGGTTCTCCAACAGCAGGAAGCGGATCGCCTCCCCTGGCTCGTGCCGGTGCGACACAGCCGCATGGCCCAAGACGCTTTTGCCTTCTATCGCGGTACCCCGGCGGTGATGGCCCATGACCTGGGGTGTGCCCCCAGCAGCGGTCTGGAGGTGCAGCTCTGCGGCGACTGCCACCTGGCGAACTTCGGCTTCTACGCCTCGCCTGAATGGAGCCTGGTCTTTGACCTCAATGATTTCGACGAGACCGTACGTGGGCCATTTGAGTGGGACCTCAAACGGCTGGTGGCCAGTGCTGTGCTCGCTGGGCGCAGTCTGGCTCTGAACAGCGACCAGCAGGGCCGCGTGGCAAGGCGCACCGCCCGCGCCTACCGCAAGGCGATTCAGACGCTCGCAACCCAATCACTGCAACAGGTGTGGGCGCAGCGCATCGATGTCGACGCCTACATCAACGAGCTGGAGCACCCACCTCTACGGCAGCACGTGCTCAAGGTGAGCGCCAAGGCCAGGGCCCGCACCTGCAGAGAAGCGGCCGGCAAACTCTGCGAACGCGGACCTGATGGGCAATTCCAACTCCGCCATGACCCCCCTCTGATCTGGCGCCATGCTGAGCTGGATCGCAGCTGGACCGCCGGCGTCGACTGGCGCGATCTGACCCAGAAGCAGTTGGAGCTGTATCTGTGCTCCGTTCCGGCCGAGCTGCGCCACTTGCTTCAGCATTATCGGCTGGTGGATGCGGCGATGAAGGCCGTTGGCGTGGGTTCGGTGGGTACCCGCTGCGCCATCGGCCTGTTTGTGGGACCCCACCCCGATGACGTGCTGATCATCCAGAGCAAGCAGGCCGATGCCTCGGTGTTTGAGCCCTACGCCACCACCCCATCACCCCAGCACCACGGCCAGCGGGTGATCGAAGGGCAGCGGCTGATGCAGACCGTGAGCGACCCGTTTCTGGGCTGGACAAGCGGTCTGCAGCGGGATCGCCGTTACTACTGGCGCCTGCTGCGCAACTGGAAAGGGTCGGTGGACCTGGCCAGCCTTGATGCCAAGGGCCTGGAGCTCTACGGCGAATTGTGTGGTCGAGCTCTGGCCAAGGCCCACGCACGTTCGGGGGATCGTCAAGCGATCGCGGCCTGGCTGGCCGCCGGCAAGGTGTTTGACCAGGCCCTGGAAGCCTTTGGCCTGCACTACGCCGATCAGGCCGAAAGCGACTACCGGCTGTTCATGCAGGCGATCAAGGATGGACGCCTGGAGGCCAGCATGATCTTTTGAGGCAGTGAAACCTATTGATCAAGCCGCCGGAGCAAAAATGCGCGTTTTGGCGCAGTTTTTCCGCAAACTCCGAGCGCTCACACCCCCGCCAGCACCTTCGCCTCCTCCTCGGCGCTCAGCACTCGGCCGCTGTCTTCAAAGCCTTCGATCTGATCAAAGTTGAGGTAGCGGTAGAGCTCATTTGCCTTGGGGTCGATCTTCGCTGTGGCGATGGCCAGGTATTCGGCAGGAGTGGGAATACGACCCAGTTGCGCACACACCGCCGCCAGTTCGGCGCTGCCCAGATACACCTGGGCGCCATTGCCGAGGCGGTTGTTGAAGTTGCGGGTGCTGGTGGAGAACACGGTGGTGTCGTTTTCCACCCGGGCCTGGTTGCCCATGCAAAGCGAGCAGCCGGGCATCTCCATCCGTGATCCTGCCTGCTCAAAGATGGCGTAGTAACCCTCATCCTTCAGCATCTCCTCGTCCATGCGGGTGGGCGGGCACACCCACAGGCGGGCGGCGTTTTCGCCCTGACCTTGCAGCACCGTGGCGGCGGCGCGGTAGTGGCCGATGTTGGTCATGCAGGAGCCGATAAACACTTCATCAATGGGTGCGCCGGCCACTGCGGAGAGGGTTTTGACGTTGTCGGGGTCGTTGGGACAGGCCAGGATCGGTTCGGTGATTGCATCGAGATCGATCTCGATCACGGCGGCGTATTCGGCGTCGGCATCTGCCTCCAGCAGCACCGGATTGGCCAGCCAGGCCTCCATCGCCTGGACGCGGCGCGCCAGGGTGCGGGTATCGCCGTAGCCGCGGGCGATCATGTTTTTCAGTAGCGCCACATTGCTGCGCAGGTATTCGCTCACGGTTTCCACCGAGAGCTTGATGGTGCTGCCGGCGCAGGAGCGCTCTGCTGTGGCGTCGGTGAGCTCAAAAGCCTGCTCAAGCTTGAGATCGGGCAGCCCTTCAATCTCCATGATTCGGCCGCTGAACACGTTTTGCTTACCCTCCTTGGCCACCGTCAGCAGGCCTTGCTGAATCGCCACGTAGGGAATCGCATTCACTACATCGCGCAGGGTCACGCCCGGCTGCAGGGAGCCGGTGAATTTCACCAACACCGATTCGGGCATATCGAGCGGCATGGCGCCGATGGCGGCGGCGAAGGCCACCAGGCCCGAGCCGGCCGGGAAGGAGATGCCCAAAGGGAAGCGGGTGTGGCTGTCGCCGCCGGTGCCCACGGTGTCGGGCAGGAGCATGCGGTTGAGCCAGCTGTGGATGATGCCGTCGCCGGGGCGCAGGGCCACGCCACCCCGGGACGCCATGAAGTCCGGCAGTTCGGCGTGGGTTTTCAGATCCACAGGCTTGGGATAGGCGGCGGTGTGGCAGAAGCTCTGCATCACCAGATCGGCGCTGAAGCCCAGGCAGGCCAGCTCCTTCATCTCATCGCGGGTCATGGGCCCGGTGGTGTCCTGGGAGCCCACGGTGGTCATCAGCGGCTCGCAGCTGCTGCCGGGTCGCACGCCAGCCAGCCCGCAGGCCTTGCCCACCATCTTCTGGGCCAGGGTGAAGCCCTTGCCCGTGTCGACCGGGGCCACCGGCCGGATGAACAGCTCGCTGGCGCTCAGCCCCAGCTGGGCGCGCACCTTGTCGGTCAGGGAGCGGCCGATCAGCAGCGGGATGCGGCCGCCGGCGCGCACCTCATCGGTGATGGTGCTGGGTTTGAGCTCGAAACGGGCCACGATCTCGCCGGCGTTCGGCTGGCCGCTCGCGCGCTCGATCGTGCCGGCGTAGGGGCGGATCGTGATCACATCGCCGCTGTTGAGGGCGGTCACGTCGCACTCGATGGGCAGGGCGCCGGAATCCTCAGCCGTGTTGAAGAAGATCGGCGCGATCTTGCCCCCCAGCACTACACCGCCACTGCGCTTGTTGGGCACGTGGGGGATGTCGGTGCCGGTGTGCCACAGCACCGAGTTGATGGCCGATTTGCGGGAGCTGCCGGTGCCCACCACGTCGCCCACGTAGGCCACCGGGTGGCCCTTGGTTTTGAGTTCGGCGATCAGCTCCAGGCCGCCGGGCATGCGGGTTTCCAGCATCGCCATGGCGTGCAGGGGGATGTCGGGTCGGGTGGTGGCGTGGGTGGCGGGGGAGAGGTCGTCGGTGTTGGTCTCGCCTTCCACCTTGAACACCGTGACCGTGATCGCCTCGGGCAGTTCGGGCCTGGCAGTGAACCACGCGGCAGCGGCCCAGCTGTCGACCACCTGCTTCGCCCAGGGG
>CAZKER010000374.1:0-1672 GCA_964551845.1 uncultured Cyanobium sp. | reverse complement strand
GAGCAGCTACAGGCATTGGCTGTGACCGATAGCTCCGTGGTGGCTACCATTGATAACCACCACGGAGCTGCTGCTGTTGGATACCGCGCGTTTGTTTCAGTCGGGGCGCAGTCAGGCTGTCCGTCTGCCCAAGGACTACCGCTTCTCTGGCTGTGAAGTGGTGGTGAAGCACTTCGGCAATGGCGTGCTGTTGCTGCCTATGGACGATCCGTGGCAGACCATGGAGGCAGGACTCGCAGCCTTTGAGCCGGGATTCAAGCTGCAGCGGGACCAGCCGGATCAGCAAACGCGACCGGCCATCCAGCCCGATCTGCAGCCAGGTGTAATCCAGCCATGATCCTGCTGGACACCAACATCTGCATTTACATCATCAATGCCAAGCCAGCTGCAGTGCTGCAGCGCTTTCGGCAGTACCGCATCGGTGAGATCGGTGTATGCAGTGTTGTGGCTGCAGAGTTGGCCTATGGGGTGGCAAAGAGTGGCTCGATCCGCAATCGCCAGGCGTTGGAAATGTTTCTGGCACCGCTCACGATCCTTCCGTTTGATGAAAAAGCCGTCTGGGCCTACGGCGAGCTGCGAGCTGATCTGGAGCGCAAAGGCACAACGATCGGTTCACTAGACACGCTGATTGCAGCCCACGCGCTGAGTCAAGGCGCTCTGCTGGTTACCAACAACACCGATGAATTTGCTCGGGTGCCAGGCCTACAGCTTGACAACTGGGTGACGGCACCATCACCCGGCGACTCCTGATGGTCTGGCTGCTTACGGAGCGCTGAGCGTGCGGGCTCGGCGGAGCGGCATTGGCTGCGCCCCCCTCCGTAAGGCAGATCGCCCTACGTTGACATCGTGATTACCGTGACGCTCACCAGCAAAGGGCAGCCGACCATTCCGCGGCAGTTGCGGGAGACGCTTGGTCTGGCTCCAGGCGCCAGGTTGCAGGCCTTGATCGACCGGCATGGCCGGCTGGTGCTGATGCCCTTGAAGTACGAGCCTGAGGATCTATTCCGGGACCGCCCCAAGCTGGATCGAGTGATGAGCATCGAGGAGATGGACCAGGCGATTGCCCTGGCCGCAGCCCGAGAAGACGCTTGACACCAACGTGGTGGTGCGGCTGCTGCTCGGTGACGATCCGCAGCAGACCCCGATCGCCGAGAAGGCCAGCAGCGCTGGTGCCTTGCCGGTGCTCAGCTTTGATCGGCGCTTCTCGGCCTCTGAGGCTTTAGAGCCGCTCAGCCAAACCTGAAGCCCGTCCAGGGTGCTGAGTCGTCAGAGGTATGCCCGGCCACCAACCGGGAGCCGGGCCCGAGTCCGAGGGGCTCAGCAGACCGAGACGGTGCAGCCGGGGGTGCCCTGCAGCTTGCGGGCAAAGGCAAAGGCCTTCTGGGCAGGGATCAGCCGCATCTTTTTGACGGGCTTACCGCGGCGGCCAAAGAACTCGACCTCACAGGGAGTGGAGCCGAGCTTCTGAACGCTGGGCGCATAGCGGTGAACCACAAGCGGGCGGACTTCAAAGACGAGGCCTTGGGGAGAGGCCATGGCTGGGGTGGTGCGGAGAACACCTACCAAGCGCCCCGCAGGAGATCACTAGCCAGGGGCGAGAGCAGCGAGCCTTGCGTCAGCCCTTGTTAGTGCGAGCCGTAGGGGCATGCTGCGGAGGGGTTTCGCAACGCCC
>CAZKER010000373.1:0-2073 GCA_964551845.1 uncultured Cyanobium sp. | reverse complement strand
AACCGGCAGAGCTTTTCACGCCCTTGGGCCCTTCGGGTGCGTCAATTCACAACAGCAAGTCAACGCGGCTGCAAACATTTGTTCATGGCAAGGCAAAGGCCCAGAGGGCCAGCCGTAACGTGGCTCAGCCCGGTTCGCTCTCGTCAATGACCGTGACCGCCAGCAGCGGCAGCACCAGGGTTTCACCCCAGCGCTACGACACCCTGCCGCTCTCCAGTGTCCGTCAGGCGGAGCAACAGGACCGCTTCCCAGACGGCGGGGAGCTTGAAACCCTTGTGACGTTTTTCCAGAGCGGGCAGCAGCGATTGGAAGCTGCGCGCCGCATCTCGGAAAACGCCGACTTCATCGTGGCCAAGGCGGCCAACCGGATTTTCTCCGGCGGCACGCCCCTCTCCTATTTGGATGCCCCACTGAGCGTTGTCAGCAGTGCTGCCAGCGACGCCACCCCCCTGGCAGCTGACCAGGCCGCCTTCAAGCGCTCGGTTCAGACCTTCGCCCAGGGCACCTCCGACACCGGCGGCAACCTGATCACCCGCTTGCTTGAGGGCGCCGGTGGCGATGCCGACGTGCGGGTAGTGCTCCCCACCGGCTTTAGCCCGATCGCCGTGGGGCGCTACGGCACCGATCGGATGCGCAAGTCACTGCGCGACATGGCTTGGTTCCTCCGCTACGTGGGCTATGCACTAGTGGCCGGAGATCCCAGCATCCTGGCCGTGAACACCCGTGGCCTTCGGGATGTACTCGAGAAGGCCTGCTCCCTAGCTGCCACCAACGTGGCCCTGCAGGAAATGCGCGCCGCCGCCGCCGGCATCTGCAAGGACAACCCCCAGGCCCGCCAGCTGGTGATCCAGTACTTCAACGTGCTGATCGCCGAACTGCAGGTGGCCACACCAAGCACCCGCCAGCGCCTCGGCAGCCCCGAAAACCAGGGTCTGCAATTGCCTGCCACCTATGCCCTAGCTGCAGACGGCAAGCAACGCTTCATCATGCGGCCGCGCCTCAGTGGCGCCCAAAAGGCCGAAGTGATTCGCGCCGCCTACCGCCAGGTTTTTGAAAGGGACATCGCCAAGGCCTACAGCCAGACGCCTTGCCCAGTGGAAGCTACCCAGGTGCGCCAGGGCCAGTTGTCGATGCGGGAATTTATCCGCTCTCTCGGCCACAGCAAGGAATATCGCCAGCAGTTTTTCGGCCGCTTCTCCAACAGCCGGGCTGTCGAGCTGGCTTTCCGCCACTTCCTAGGTCGGGGCATCAGCTCCCGTGAGGAATTCACCCGCTACTTCGACATCGTCAGTGCCCAAGGCCTCAATGGCCTTGTTGACGCCCTGATCAACACCCTGGAATACGCGCGGGTGTTCGGCGAGGAAACCGTGCCATACCTGCGGGATCTGGGTGAAGAGGCCCAGGAAAGTGCCGGCTGGGGATCAAACCGCAAGCTGTTCCGCTTCAGCGCTCCGTTCGAAGGCGCTCCCCAATACGTCACCCTTTACGCCTCCTATCGCCAGCCCTTCCCAGACCAGCACGTCTACGGCGGCGGCAATGATCCTCTGGCTCTCAATTACGGCGCCATCTTCCCCTCCGGCACCGCCTCGGTAGCAACCCGGCCAGCGCCCTACGGCTATGACAGCCGCCGCATTCTGATCGGCAATGGCCTAGCCCAGCCAGGACAGATGGATAGCGCCCAGTTCCGGAGGGCCAAGCCCCGCCGAGTGGGTCCCAAGGTGGTGCGCCTTCAACAGATTGCCACCGGGGGGAGCTCCGTGCCACGCCGCGGCGGTCAACCCAGCATCCGTGGCACCGAAGCCAGTACCCAGGCCGTTATCAATGCGGTCTACGTGCAAGTTCTTGGCACCGCCGGCTACGCGGGAGAGCGCAATAAGGTTGAAGAAATCAAGCTCGAGAACGGCGATATCAGCCTGCGGGAGTTCATCCGCCAGGTCGCCCGTTCGAAGGCCTTCAGACGCCGTTATTGGAGTGGTCTTTACATCACCAAGGCCATTGAGGTGATGCATCGCCGGCTGCTCGGCCGCCCAACCTTCGGGCGCTGGGAAATTGACTCCTACTTCGATACTGCAG
>CAZKER010000372.1:0-3688 GCA_964551845.1 uncultured Cyanobium sp. | reverse complement strand
GATACCCCCGGCCACGTTGACTTCTCCTATGAAGTTAGCCGCTCACTGCAGGCCTGCGAAGGCGCCCTGCTGGTGGTGGATGCCAGCCAGGGCGTGGAGGCACAAACCCTGGCCAACGTTTATCTGGCACTGGAGAATAATCTCGAGATCATTCCCGTTCTCAACAAGATCGATCTGCCTGGTGCCGATGCCGACCGTATAGCGGAGGAAATTGAGGCAATTATCGGCCTCGATTGCTCCAATGCAATTCATTGCTCGGCAAAAACAGGTCTTGGTGTGCCCGAAATCCTGCAGGCCGTGGTGGATCGGGTGCCGCCGCCCCCCGACAAGGTTGCCGAACCGCTTCGGGCCCTGATCTTCGACTCTTATTACGACCCCTACCGGGGTGTGATCGTTTATTTCCGCGTTATCTCCGGCTCCCTCAGTAAGCGCGACAAGGTGCTGCTGATGGCTAGCCAAAAGAGCTACGAGCTTGATGAGGTGGGCGTGATGGCGCCCGATCAGCGTCAGGTGGATTCGCTGCACGCCGGCGAAGTGGGCTATTTGGCTGCTTCGATCAAGGCTGTAGCCGATGCCCGCGTTGGTGACACCATCACCTTGGTTTCCAATCCCGCCGCTGAGCCCCTGCCTGGATACACCGAGGCAAAGCCAATGGTGTTCTGCGGCTTGTTCCCCACCGACGCTGATCAATACCCCGATCTGCGCGAAGCCCTAGACAAGCTTCAGCTCTCCGATGCGGCGCTCAAATACGAACCGGAAACCAGCAGCGCCATGGGTTTTGGCTTCCGCTGCGGTTTCCTTGGCTTGCTGCACATGGAGATCGTGCAGGAGCGACTTGAGCGTGAATACAACCTTGATTTAATTGTTACTGCGCCATCGGTGATCTATCGGGTGAACATGCTCGATAGCACCACCATGATGGTGGACAATCCCGCCACCCTGCCAGATCCGCAGAAGCGCGAATCAATTGAAGAGCCCTATGTAAAGCTCGAAATTTATACCCCTAATGTATACAATGGTGCTCTGATGGAGCTGTGCCAGGAGCGGCGCGGTGAGTTTATCGATATGAAATACATCACCACTGATCGGGTGACCCTTCACTACGAGATGCCGCTTGCGGAGGTGGTGACAGACTTCTTCGACCAGATGAAGTCGCGCACAAAGGGCTACGCCTCGATGGAATACAGCCTAATCGGATATCGTAAAAACGAGCTAGTGCGGCTCGATGTATTGATCAATGGCGAGAAGGCTGATCCGCTCACTACGATTGTGCATCGTGATAAGGCTTACAACGTAGGTAAGGGGCTGGTGGAGAAACTCAAGGAGCTGATTCCCCGCCAGCAGTTCAAGATTCCGATTCAGGCCTCAATCGGCAGCCGGGTGATTGCCTCCGAAAGCATTAGTGCCATGCGCAAGGACGTGCTGGCCAAGTGCTACGGCGGCGACATCTCACGCAAGAAGAAGCTGCTGCAGAAACAAGCCAAGGGCAAAAAGCGCATGAAGGCGATGGGCAAGGTAGATGTGCCGCAGGAGGCCTTCATGGCCGTGCTCAAGCTGAATCAGTAGCCCCTGGGGCTGTGGGAATGCTGAACGGGTAGTTGTGAAACAGGTGCCTCGATGGCCCCGCTACCGCGCTTTTTACGCCGGTTACATCCGGCGCAAGATGGCTTTCTGCTGCCCCTGTCCGCAGCTGCATCGCTGCTGTTGATGCTCAGCAGCCTTTCGCTGCAGGCAGCCGCACTCCAGTCCCGCAGTCAGGTGAGTGCCGGTCAGCGGCTGCGGCAGGCCGAAGATGCGCTGATGTCGGCAGCCCAGCATCTGCTGGCCGATCCCCTCAGCGTTGACCGACTCGCTACCCGGGTGGGCCAGACAGGTCAAGTGGGCCCGGTGGCCTACCGGCTGGTGAGGGTTGAGGGCCCGAGCTGGCAGGAGATGGCCGAGGCCGGTGCTCCGCAGCGGGGCCGGGCGGTGGCCACGCTGGAGCTGCTGCCGAGTGCCGAACAGTCACGCCCGCTGCAGGCTGCGTTTGCCCTTGACCTGATGCGTCAGGCGGTCCCTGAGGGACAGGCTGCCCCGCAGCTGGTGGCGCTGCGGGAACTCGGCCTGCGGGGGCGCCCCGCCGCTGTGGGGGCGCCGTGAACCTGGTGGAAACGCTGGCGGCGTCAGTGATTCTGGTGATCTCTTCGAGTTGTTCACTGCAGCTCTGGGCCAGCAGCACCAGCTCTGCGGCGGTGGCTGAGCAGCGCCAGCACCAACTCGGGCAACTGGAGATCGCCCTGCTGGGCAGTCAGGCCCGGGTGGCGGCGTTGGCGGCTGAGCCGGTGGCGGCTGACTGCGCGGCCGCAGCCCGTTGGCTGGGCGCCGATCTGCAATCCCAGCCGCGCGGAGCGGGCCTGAGCCGTGTGGTGAGCGCCGAGCCCGGTGCCTTGGTGCGCGTGCAAATCAGGGCGCCTGAGGTGGGGCAGCGGCAACGCTGGCTCAGCCCGGCGGCCTATGGCCTGTGCGGCACAACGGAGCAGCAGGCCGATGAAACGCTTTGACAGTTACAAGGGGCAAGCCTGCACCGCGCAAGTCGGCTTCAGCCTGCCCGAGCTGCTGGTGGCGATCGCGGTGCTGGGCGTGCTGGCTGCGATGAGTGTTGGCGCCGGCCAGCGCAGCCTGGCGCTGATGCGGTTGGAATCGACAAGCCGTCGCTTGGCTTTGGGCCTTGAGCAGGCACGCCAGGCGGCCGCGCGCCACGGCCAGCCCTGTGCCCTGGCGCTCGGACCCTCGGGCTGGCGCGAGCCCCGTGGCGGCAGCCTGCCGCCCTGTGGAATCACCGAAGGCGTGGAGGTGGACTCTGAAGCGGGCGTGAACCTGCGCCACAACCTGCCGGCGGCCTTGCGGTTCAGCAGCAACGGGCTGGTGCTGGATGGCGGCACCGTGCTGATCAGTGCTGCGGGCATCGACCTGCGGCGTTGCCTGGTGCTGTCGTTGCCCCTGGGGGTGGTGCGGCTTGGGCGCTACAGCGGATCGGTGGATGGCACGCCCAGCAGCAGCGCTTGCCTGGCTGATGGGGCCCTATGACCACCAGTCATCAGGCCCAGGGATTCACTCTGGTGGAGTTGCTGCTGGCCATGGTGATCGGCTGTGGTCTCACCGGGGTGCTGCTGCAGGCCATGCTGGCTGAAGGCAGCAATGGCCAGCGGGTGGGCCGGTTGCTGCGTGAGCGGGTAGTGGCCCGGCGCGCGCTGGAGCTGGTGCGGGCGGATCTGCTGCAGGCCCAGGGGAAGGTCGATCCAGCCGTGTTGCCGCCGGCCTGCAATCTGGCCGGGCGCACGGTGGTGCTGCATCTGGTGACCGCCGCAGGACCAATCACCTATTCGCTGGGCAGGCCCGCCGAGCCGATCTGGCGCGGCCGGGTGCTGATGCGCTGCGGGCCTGCCTACGGCCTCCACGGCGAACTGGGCAGCGGCACGGCCCAGAACCGGGTGGTGCTCGATGCCCTGGCCAGCAGCGATGGCTTTCGGGCAGACCCTGGCGCAGATGGGGTGCTGAGGCTCCAGTTGCAGCAGAGCTGGCCTGATGGGGGCCTGCTGCGCAGCACGTTGCCGGTGATTACGGCAACTTCTGAGATCTGGCCAACTCCATGAGGCTTCCCCACTGCCGCTCATGCCATCGAGCAGGAGCGAAATGTCTGGGTTGGCGG
>CAZKER010000371.1:0-11313 GCA_964551845.1 uncultured Cyanobium sp. | reverse complement strand
CGCCACCAGCCGCCCCTGGGCATCACCGCGCTCGGCAGTCCCGCGCCCGTCGTGCAGCGCGTGCACGCCTATGGCGGCAAGGTGTTCGCGGACGTCAGCAACCTCGCGTTCGCGCGCAAGGCGGCGGACACCGGGGTCGACGGGCTGGTGCTGGTGAGTTCCGGCAAGCCGGATGCCCGGCTGCGCACCACCAAGGCCCTGCAAAAGCTGGTGAAAGCTGGCCAGGCCAGCGAGCAAAGTTTTGCCCTGCCAGCCATCTGGGACGGCGCCGGCCAGGTGGAGCTGGTGAGCCGCACGGCCCGGGAGCTGGGCCTGAAGCTCGAGCCAGCCGCAGCTGAAGCCCTCTCAGATGCCATCGGCAGCGACAGCGCCCGCCTGGCCAGCGAGCTTGAAAAGCTCAGCCTCTACGCCAATCCCATCACCCTGGCCGCCGTGCAGACCCTGGTGGGCGGTCAAGCCACCAGCTCCCTTGCCGTCGGCGATGCCCTGCTGGCTGGCCAGCCAGCCGACGCCATTGCCCGGCTCGATGCCTTGCTGGAGGCCAACGAACCGGCCCTGCGCATCGTTGCCGCCCTCACCAGCCAGATCCGCGGCTGGCTTTGGGTCACCCTGCTCGACCAGAAGGGTGAGAACGACGTGGCGGTGATCGCTAAAGCGGCCGGCATCGGCAACCCCAAACGCATCTACGTGATGCGCAAACAGATCCGCGGCCGCCAGCCAGCCGTGTTCCTGCGCCTGCTCAGCCAGCTGCTTTCAGTGGAAGCTGCCCTCAAGCGGGGCAGTGATGCCGGCGACGCCTTCCGCGACGGCTTCCTGCTCAGCCCCTCAGGGACCAAGACGGATAATTAACCCTTCTTTCACTGACGCCAACCGCCGCACCCCCCCATGGCCCTGCTGGTTCAGAAGTTTGGCGGCACCTCGGTGGCCGATGTGGAGCGCATCCAGGCAGTGGCCCGCCGCATCGCCCGCAGCCGTGAGGAGGGCCACGAACTGGTGATTGTGGTTTCAGCGATGGGCCACACCACCGATCAGCTCACCGGCCTGGCCCTCGCCATCAGCAGCAATCCGCCCCAGCGGGAGATGGACATGCTGCTAGCCACCGGCGAGCAGGTATCGATCGCCCTGCTGTCGATGGCGCTGCACGCTGAGGGCGTGCCGGCGGTGTCGATGACAGGCACCCAGGCAGGCATCGTCACCGAATCAGCCCACGGCCGCGCCCGCATCCTGGAGATCCGTACCGAACGGCTGCGGCGTCTGCTCGCTGATGGTCAGGTGGTGGTGGTGGCTGGTTTCCAGGGCACCAGCAGCGGCGCCGGCGGCACCCCCGAGATCACCACCTTGGGCCGCGGCGGCTCCGACACCTCAGCGGTGGCCCTCGCAGCAGCGCTGGGCGCCGACACCTGCGAGATCTATACCGACGTTCCCGGGGTGCTGACCACCGACCCCCGCAAGGTGGCCGACGCCCAGCTGATGGCACAGGTGAGCTGCGATGAAATGCTCGAGCTAGCCAGCCTGGGGGCTTCGGTGCTGCACCCGAGGGCGGTGGAGATCGCCCGTAACTACGGCGTGCCCCTAGTGGTGCGCTCCAGCTGGAGCGAGCAGCCCGGCACCCTGCTCACCAGCGGCGCCCCCAGGCCAATTGGCCATGAGGGGCTGGAGCTGGGTAAGCCCGTGGATGGCGCCGAACTCGAAACAAACCAGGCCGTTCTGGCCCTCGCTCACGTGCCCGACCGGCCCGGGGTGGCCGCCCAGCTGTTCGAAGCCCTCGGTGCCGCCGGCCTCAACGTCGACCTGATCGTGCAAGCCACCCACGAGGGCAGCTCGAACGACATCGCCTTCACCCTGGCCGCCTCTGAATGCGACCGGGCCCAGCTCGTATGCGGCGAGGTGCTCGCCGCCATGGGCGCGACCCTCAACGACGGCGGCGCCCAGCTAAGCGCCGAGGCCGGATTGGCCAAGCTGAGCATCTCTGGCGCCGGAATCATGGGCCGACCAGGGGTAGCGGCCCGACTGTTCGACACCCTGGCCCGCTCAGGCATCAATCTGCGCCTGATTGCCACCAGCGAAGTGAAGGTGAGCTGCCTGGTGGCTGGAGACCAGGCGGATCGGGCCCTACGGGCCGCCGCCGAAGCCTTTGAGCTGCCTGATCAGCAGCTGCGCCGCGATCCCGGGCCCTGCCACCTAGGGGTTCCGGCCGTACGCGGCGTCGCCCTCGACCGCGACCAGGCCCAGGTGGCGGTAAGGCGCCTGCCCGATCGCCCCGGCACCGCCGCGGCCGTCTGCCGCACCCTCGCCGATGCAGGCATCAGCCTCGATGCGATCGTGCAATCCGAACGCACCCATGCCGGACCAAGCCGCGATATGAGCTTCGTGCTCAAACGCGACGATCTGACGCGGGCGCAGCAGACCCTGGCGCCCCTACTCCGCCAATGGCCCGGCTCCAGCTTCGAGGAGGGGCCCGCCATAGCCCGAATCAGCGCTGTGGGCGCTGGCATGCCCTGTACCCCCGGCACCGCCGCCCGCATGTTCCGCTGCCTCGCCGACGCTGGCATCAACATCGAACTGATAGCCACCAGCGAGATTCGCACCAGCTGCGTCGTAGCCGAGGCCGAGGGCGTCAAGGCGCTGCAAGCGGTGCACGCTGCATTTGCACTTGGTGGCATCGCGCAACATCGGGCCGAAGGCACCGAGGCGCCTGGCGAGGTTGAGGGATCCATGGCATGAACTGGGGCCGCCACCGCCACCGTCTTCCCCTTGCCCTTGCGGCAGGTCTAGACGCTGCCGGGTTAATCGCAGCAGCATTAACCGTGAATGGCCTGCGCCAGAGCAGTGTTGCCAATCAACAGCTGTTGCTGCTGGCCCTAGTTCTGATCTACCTGAGCCTGGGCTGGCTGTTCGGCTCTTACACCCTGCTGAAACTGGCGCGGCTGCGCTGGATGCAACTGCTGCTGCGGCTCGGAATCACAAGCGCCGCCAGCATCGTGGCGGGAGCCCTGCTGGGTTGGCTGATGCGGGTGCCTCCAGACATCACCCTGCTGCACCGAGGCAGCCTGATTCCCCTGTTCAGCCTGGTTACCTTCTGGAGCGCCCTTGTGCGGCTGGGGCTGCGCCAAAGCCAAAATGTTTCGTCCCAACCTGCCTGGCAGGTTGTAGCGCTGCCTCAGGAAGTGGAGCCCATCGCCCGCGAATGGCGGCGCAGCTACGGCAGCACACCCCTTCCGACGATATTGCCATTCAGCTCCACGCTCTGGAAACACGAGGCACCCAACACAACCATCGCGCTTAGCAGTGGCGTAGCCGCCGAAGCGAACGTGCAGCAGTTCTGCCAAGAGGTAGTGGGCCAAGGTCACCCCGTGCTGTCGCTGGCGGCCATGGCTGAGCAAGAGCTGCAGCGAATTCCTCCCCACTGGGTGAGCGATCAATGGCTGCTGTTTTCGAGCCGCATCGATGGCGTCAACAGCACGTTTGAACAGCAGCTGAAGCGCTTTGCTGATGTGGTGATCAGCGTCGTGCTGCTGGTGATGACCAGTCCGGTCGTAGCGCTGGCGGCTCTATTGATCCGAGCTCAGGACGGCGGGGCCGTGATCTACCGACAACAACGTACCGGGCTGCTGGGCCAGTCCTTCGCTGTACTGAAACTCCGCACCATGGTGCCCCTAGCCGAAACCGGGTGCGCCCTGTGGGCAGCCGAGCAAGATGCGCGCATCACTCCTATCGGCCAGTGGCTGCGTCGCACCCGGCTCGATGAACTGCCCCAGCTCATCAACGTGCTGCGAGGGGAGATGAGCCTGATCGGCCCGCGTCCGGAACGGCCTGAACTGGAGGGACGACTAGAAGCGGAAATCCCCAACTACCGCCTGCGCCACTGGGTGCGCCCCGGCCTTAGCGGCTGGGCCCAAGTGAATATGCCTTACACCTCCAGCATTGAGGATTCGGAGCTGAAACTGAGCTACGACCTTTTCTACCTGCGCAACGCCGGGCTCTGGCTCGATCTATTGATCATGGTCAAAACCATCAAGATCGTGCTCAAGGCAGCAGGGCGCTAGCTAGGCCTTGCCCACCAACTTCTGGCGCAGGTTTTTAATCTTGTCGCGCAGGTTGGCGGCCTCCTCAAACTCGAGGTTCTTGGCGGCACCCTTCATCTTCTCTTCAAGCTGCTGGATTAGCTCCGGCAGGGCATCCAGCGGCACGTTGTTGTGCTCGGCTTGCTCGGTGGCCTCCTCCAGCTGATCGTCGTTGAGGCGCCGCGACATCTCCAGAAAAGAGAGGATCGAATTACCGGCCCGCTTGCCGGCAGGGGTGGGGGTGATGCCGTGCTCGACGTTATAAGCATGCTGAATGGCGCGACGTCGCTCGGTTTCGGAAATGGCCTTAGCCATCGAATCGGTGAGATTGTCGGCGTATAGCAGGGCCATACCCTCGATGTGGCGGGCAGCCCGGCCAATGGTCTGGACCAAGGAGCGCTCGGCCCGCAGAAACCCCTCCTTGTCGGCATCGAGAATCGCCACCAGTGATACCTCGGGAAGGTCTAGACCTTCCCGCAGCAAGTTCACGCCTACCAGAACGTCGTATTCGCCATTCCTGAGGTCTTGGATGATCTCAATCCGCTCAATCGAATGGATCTCCGAGTGCAAATAGCGCACTCGCACGCCGTTTTCGGCCAAATAATCGGTGAGATCTTCGGCCATGCGCTTGGTGAGCGTGGTTACAAGCACTCGCTCGTGCTTCTCCGCCCGCACCCGAATCTCGCCAAGCAGATCGTCCACTTGACCCTCACTGGGACGCACCTCCACGATCGGATCGAGCACCCCGGTGGGACGGATCACCTGCTGCACAATCTGGCCACTGCTCTGCTCCATCTCCCAGTTGCCTGGAGTGGCACTCACAAAGATCGTCTGCTGGGCCTTCTCCCAGAACTCCGAACCCTTCAGCGGCCTGTTGTCTGCAGCGCTGGGCAAGCGGAAGCCGTGCTCGATCAGCACCTGCTTGCGCGACTGGTCACCGTTATACATCGCCTGCAGCTGGGAGCAGGTGACGTGGCTCTCATCCACCACGAGCAGCCAGTCCTTGGGGAAATAGTCGATCAGGCATTCCGGCGGCGTACCCGCTTCCCGCCCGGCCAGATGGCGAGCGTAGTTTTCCACGCCATTGCAATAGCCCACCTGCTCGAGCATCTCCAGGTCGTAGGTGGTGCGCTGTTCCAGGCGCTGGGCCTCCAGTAGCCGCCCCTGACCATTGAGTACATCGAGCCGTTCACGCAACTCGTTGCGGATAGCCTGAATCGCCTCCGCCAGCCGCTCCTTTGGCGTCACGAAGTGCTTAGCCGGATAGATATTGATCGCGTCGAGGCTTTGCAGTATCTCCCCGGTGGTGGGATCCACGTAGCGGATCGCCTCCACCTCATCGCCAAAGAGCTCAATCCGCACCAGCCGATCTTCATAGGCCGGGCCGATCTCCAGCACATCCCCCCGCACACGAAAGCGACCGCGGGAAATCTCCAGGTCGTTGCGGGAATACTGGTTGTTTACCAACTCCCGCAAAGAGCCTCGCAAATTGAGGGTCTCACCTACCTTAAACTTTACGGCAGCCTTTAAGTATTCACTGGGAATACCCAGACCGTAGATACAGCTGATTGAGGCCACGACGATGACATCGTTGCGCTCAAACAGCGAACGGGTCGCCGAGTGGCGCAGCATATCGATCTCTTCGTTGATCGAAGCTGTTTTGGCGATGTAGGTGTCGGAGACAGCAACGTAGGCCTCCGGCTGGTAATAATCGTAATAGCTGATGAAATATTCAACAGCATTATTCGGGAAGAACTCCCGCAGCTCATTGCAGAGCTGGGCCGCCAATGTCTTGTTGTGGGCCAGCACTAAGGCAGGACGCCCGGTCTGGGCGATCACATTGGCGATCGTGAAGGTCTTACCGGTACCGGTTGCACCCAGCAGGGTCTGGTAGCGCTCACCCCCATCAACGCCCTCCACCAGCCCGGCAATGGCCGTGGGCTGATCACCCTTGGGTAGGTAGGGGGCGTGGAGTTCAAACGGAACCATGCCCCCATTCTCGGGGTCAAACCACCGGAGCTGTGGTGATCAGGACAGCTGCGCGAGTGAAGTCGACATCGAGGCCGAGGATGCGCAGGATTACGGCCGACAAAACGGCATAGACAACCCCACCAAGAATCGCGCTCACCACTCCGTTTTTGAGGCGGAACCCCTTGATCAACCAGGCCGCCAAACCAAACAGCACCACGGTGATGGCCCAGTTGAAAAGCAGGCTCACCGGACTGATCAGGCCACCCAGGCTGGTGATCGCCCACACCGGACCCAACAGCAGCTTCAGCGGCCAGATCAACAGGGTGCCAAGCAAACCGATCACCACTGCGGAAAGCAGGGCGACCGGGAAACTGCTTAATTCCACTCCCAGAGGAAGCCAGGCCACAATCAACAGCACAATGGCCCGAATCGGCCACTGCAACAGCCAGATCAGAGAACCCATGAAAACGATGCGGGGATCAACTCCCGCAAAGTAGTCATGGGTTCAGGCAGCCACCACAGCTCGTGGCGTTAACCAACAATGGCTACGCCGGTGGGCATACCTAGGGCCTCACGCAGACCGCGCACTACGGCCACCATGGCCAGCTCGTCGTTCAGCTTGTTGATCGCCGAACCCACCCCCACACCAGCGGCTCCGGCGGCAATTGCCATCGGCACGGTGACAGCGGAAAGGCCGGAGGCACAAAGCACCGGTGCAGTACTGCCCGCCGCAGCCAGGGCGCGGCTGATGGTGTGGGCGGCAGCCAAGGTGGGCGCCGCCTTCTCAATCAGGCCAAGGCTGCCGGCGCTGAATGGCTTGGCACTGGTGCCGCCCTCGGTTTGGATGATGTCGGCGCCGGCTGCCACCAGATCCACCGCCAGCTGCTCCTGCTGGTCAAGGGGCAGCACATGGGGCACGGTGACGCTCAACACCACTTCAGGCAGCAGCTCACGAGTGCGTCGGGTGAGCTCAAGCACCTCGGCGGCGTCGAAGATGCGGCCGAGGGGATAAAAGGCGTCGTAATTACCGATCTCAACCATCGCCGCCCCGGCAGCCACAGCAGCAGTAAAAAGCTCAGGCTCGACTGCGCTCACGCAGATCGGCAAGCCGCTCACGGCAACGGCAAGCTGCACCAGCGCCGGATCGCAGGCCACATCGATCAAATCGGCACCGCCCTGACCAGCGGCCCGGCTGATCCGCTCCACACTGGCAGCGTCAAAATTGGTGAGGCCAGCGATCACCTTGAGCAGGCGGCGACCAGCCAGCGCGGCTTGCAGGGCGGAGGGCAGCTGCTCAAGACGCGACTTCGCAACCATGGAAACGCAAGACTGGAATAGTTATCTGATTCTCCCACCCGGGCCGCGCTGGAGCCCGGACCACCTGCGGCTGCATCGCCACCTGCGTCACCATCTTGAGCTGTTGCCAGCAGGTGCGCCGCTGCTGCTGGCACTTTCGGGTGGTCAAGATTCCATGGCCTTGTTGGGCCTGCTGCGAGACCTGCAGCGCCTGCACCACTGGCCCCTGCACCTCTGGCATGGCGACCACCGCTGGCGACCGGAGTCGGGCAGCGTTGCATCTGAGCTGGCCGGCTGGTGCCGCGACCAGGGGCTCGACCTGCACGTTTCCTCTTGGCTGAGGCCGCTGGACGCAACCAGCGAAGCTGCCGCCCGCCACTGGCGCTACGGCCAACTGGCAGAGCAGGCAAGAAGTCTGGGGGTGAGTCATGTGGTGACCGCCCACACCGCCAGCGACCGAGCAGAAACCATGTTGCTGCATCTGGCCCGGGGCAGCCACCGCCGCGGCCTGGCGAGCCTGCGCAGCCAGCGCAGCCTGACCAGCGATCCAGGTGATCCAATCGTGCTGGCGCGGCCGCTGTTGCCCTTCTCGCGTACCGACACGGCCCGCCTTTGCGAGCAACTAAATCTGCCGGTGTGGCACGACCCGAGCAACACCAACCGCCGCTACAGCCGTAACCGAATCCGGGCCGAAGTACTGCCCGTGCTCGAGGAGCTCCATCCCGGCGCCGCCCAGCGGATCAGCGCCCAGGCCGAAAGGCTGGTGGAGGAAGTAGACAGCCGCAACGAACTTGTAGCCCTGGCCCTGCAGACCCTTAAAACCTGCACCAGCCACAGCACCACGCCAGCCCTGCAGCGCCCGGCGCTGGGCAGCCTGGCCGACGCCAATCAGCGCCAGCTCCTGCACCACTGGCTCGAGCAAGGCACCGGGTTGGTGCTTCCTGCCAGGCAACTCGAAGAGCTACTTATGCGGCTGCAACCGGGCCATCCCCCGGGCCAGGCCGACCTGTCTGCCGGTTGGCAACTGCAGTGGGATCGCTCCACACTGTGGCTTAAGCCTTCTGCCCCGCCCTCGCCGCGATGACCGCCTCGCCGAACTCGCTGCAACAGCGCTACGGGAACATTGAGCGGCTGTATAGCGAACGCCAATGGGACGTCGTCACCCGGTTGAGCGAGGAGCTGCTGCTCGAACTGCCAGGCGACCCCGCCAACCCCCTGCGCCAACGGCTGCAGCTGCTGCTAGGCCACACCTACCTCTACGGCTACCAGGACAGCACCACAGCGGCGGGTTTTTACAGCCGCGTGCGGGCTGCTACCGAAGAGCCCATGCTGCGGGACATAGCCGACCAGGGACTGGAGCTGTGCACCCGCCAGGCAGCCCCTCCAGCAAAGCCGCTTAAAAGCGCCGACGACGCCATGCCCTGGCTGGAGCAGTTTGGCGGCATCGAGCCTATGGAGGTTCAGGTTCAGGCGCCGGAGCCGGTGCCGAATCTGGTGGTGGAGGCTGCCCAGGCGGATGAGCACTGCGCCGAAGAGCTGGTGGTCAGCTTGAGTGATGAGCGCCTGGCTGGAGTTGAAAAGCGTTTTGCTACGCCAGTCACCGGGCCCAGCCCCGAGGAGCTCATTGAACTCTCCAAGGGGCTGCTGCGGGTGGTGATCCGCTGAAGCTGCCGCAGCCGGGGCCGGGGCCGCTTCAGCCCGCGGTGGCGGCTGAGCGGCGGCGGCGGGTGCGACCTGCGGGTTCTGGCTCGAGCTCTGCTGGCGCCGGGGCTGGCACCGCAACAACTGCAGCAGCTGGAGCAGCGGCCGGAGCAGACACAGGAGCAGATGCAGCGGCACCAACGGCAACCAGCTGACGTTGGGGTGCGGGCACGGCGCCATCACGGCCACGGCCACCTCCATCACGACCACCTCCATCACGAGCACCGCGACCCCGGGGTGCGGGACGACTGTCGGGTTCAGCATCGGTGCGGCCCTTATAGGCCGGCGTACCGGCAGGGGCTGGCTGCACCAGGCAAATGATCAACGGCTCCACCTGCAGCTCGCGGCGCAGACGGCGTTGCAGACCCACCTCCACCTCTCGCTGCACTCCCACCCAATCGACTTCGGGGGCACTGCCACCGGTGTTGCGGCAGAGCTGATTCCAGCGGTTTTCCAGCACCCAACCGATTTCTCGCTCGGCCCACATCGAGAGTTTGCGGGCGTCGGCCGTTGTGACGACACCGCGGATATTCACCCGCGGCGGCGCTGCCATCACGCCATCGGTGCTGATCACAGCCAGCAGGGTGATCACGCCATCTTCCGCTAGCTGCTGGCGCTCCTTGAGCACCCGAGCATCAACGATGCCGTTGCGGGAGGCATCCAGCAGCTCAATGCCGGCCTTCACGGGGTCGCCCTTACGGATCGAATCGGCGGTGAGCTCCACCACATCGCCGTTGTCAATGATCAGCATGTTGTCTGTAGGTACCCCCATCGACTGGGCGGTTTTGCTGTGGGCCACGAGCATGCGGTGCTCGCCGTGCACCGGCACGAAGTATTTGGGCTTGGTGAGAGCCAGCATCAACTTCTGGTCTTCCTGGAAACCATGACCAGACACGTGAATACCCTCGCCCTTGCCATAAACCACCTTGGCGCCGAGCATCATCAGCCGGTCGATGGTGTTCACCACAGAGATGGTGTTACCGGGGATCGGGCTGGCCGAAAAGATGATTGTGTCAGTGCTCTTCACCTGCACTTGGGGGTGCTCGCCGCGGGAAATGCGGCTCAAGGCGGCCAGGGGTTCACCCTGGCTACCGGTCATCAGCAACAGAGTTTCGCGGTCGGGCAGATCGCGGATCTGCTTGATCGGCACAAACAGATCATCGGGAGCACGCATGTAACCCAACTCCCGCGCCTTGGCGATCACATTGAGCATGGAGCGTCCCAGAAGGCCCACCTTGCGGCCATTCTTGAGCGCTAGCTCCAGGATCATCGACACCCGGTGAATCGAGCTAGCGAAGGTGGTGATGATCACCCGACCTTCAGCCTGAGAGATGTGGCGATCCAGACAGGGGAATACCGAACGCTCAGGGGGGCAGAAGCCCGGCACTTCGGCGTTAGTGGAGTCGCTGAACAGGCACAACACGCCTTTGTCGCCGTAATGGGCCAAGCGAGCCATGTCAAAGGTCTCGCCATCCACCGGCGTGTGGTCAAATTTGAAGTCGCCGGTGAAGATCACCGTGCCCACAGGAGTGGTGATGGCCAGCGAAAAGCTGTCAGCCATCGAGTGGGTGTTGCGTATGAACTCCACTGAAAAGTGTTGACCAACCTTCACCACATCGCGAGGCGCGACGGTTTGAAGGATGGTGCGATCCATCACACCAGCCTCCTCCATCTTTCCGGTGAGCATGGCCAGTGCCAAGCGCGGACCGTGAATCACCGGAATGCTGAAGTTTTTGAGGTGGTGGGCAATACCACCGATATGATCTTCGTGACCGTGGGTCACGATCATGCCGCGAATACGCCTCTGATTTTCCTTGAGATAGCTGGTATCCGGCATCACCACGTTGACACCGTGCATGCCATCACTGGGGAAGGCCAGGCCGGCATCCACCAACATGATGTCGTCGCCATACTCGAACACGCAGGTGTTCTTGCCGATCTCATGCAAGCCGCCGAGCGGAATCACCCTCAGGTGGGGCTGCTTGGTGGCGTTTTGGCTGGTGCCCTGGGCTCTGCCGTTGGAACTGGTCATTGAGAAGGGGTTTCAGGGAAAAGGAACAAACTGAATCGATCTGGTCTCAAGCCTTGGCGTCATGTAGGACGCAGGGCGGCCAGGGTTTCGGAGAGGCGTTGTCGCACGTCGGTGGTGGCGGAAAGCAGGGGAAGACGGGGTGCACCCACGGGCCAGCCGCTGAGCTCCAGGGCGGCTTTGACGGGGATCGGATTGGTACTGCAGAAAAGGGCCTTGCAAAGCGGCAGCAACTGGTCGTGCAGAGCCAGG
>CAZKER010000370.1:0-1847 GCA_964551845.1 uncultured Cyanobium sp. | reverse complement strand
AGGCGCTTGGGCACCAGCTCGCCGATGACCACCGATAGGTAGGTGATCACGGCCACCACCAGCGCAAAGCTCAGCCCTTCGCTGTAAGGCGCCAGCACAGGCAGGCTTTCCAGCAGGGAATCGAGCTGGCTGGCAACGGTGGCACCACCGACCGCACCGGTGAGGATGCCGATCAAGGTGATGCCGATCTGAACCGTAGACAGGAACTGATTCGGCGACTCGGCCAGTCTCAGCGCCATCCGGGCTGAGCGGTCTCCCTTCTCGGAGAGTTGTTCCAGCCGATAACGGCGTGCCGAAATGATTGCGATTTCAGCGCCAGAGAACAGACCGTTGGCCACGATCAACAGCAGGATGATCAGGATGTCCTGCGCCAAGAAGGGGTTCGATCCGGAAGATTCCCCAAATTAAGACTGCTATCAGGTCGGACGCCTGCCGCACCGCCCGCGAGCTCCGTGCCCGAAACAGATCAGCAGGCAGATCCAGGATGCAAGGGATCAATGCCACAACACCCCTTGGTTAGACCCAAGCCACCAGAGCAGCACCGGCAGCCATCAACACCACCCCAAGCCAGGCCTTGAGGTCCAGCGGCTCGCCCAGAAACACCAGGGCCAGCACCGCGATCAAGACGACACTGAGCTTGTCGAGCGCCGCCACACCGGCCACCGGTCCGAGCTGCAGGGCGCGGCTGTAGCAGAACCAGGACACGCCGGTCGCCAGACCCGAGAGGGTCAGTGCCGTGAGGCTTGTAGGGGGCAGGTGGCGCAGCGCCTGCCAGTTGAGCCGGCCGCTGGCTGCCTCCTAATGTCAGGCGACATTGAAAACTGAGTCAGCACTTGGTTTTCAATGTTGTTTGAGACAGCGGAGAGCAGTTGAGAAGGTCTGCTGCTTGCTGGTTTCGAACGTAAATCAGAGCTGCTCAAGTGGGCATTGGTTCTCCCCAACCCAGCAGGTGAAGGCAGCACGATCCAGCTCACCACTGGCAACCGCCAACACAACTGTCTCAGCGGCATCGACAGAGGCGTTCAACGCGATGCCGTTGAGCATGAGCGTGGTTTCCATGGCGGCGTGGCCGATGCGCTTGTTGCCATCCAAGAAGGGATGGTTCTGAATCAGAGAGAAGCCGAGAGCTGCAGCCTTGGCACTCAGTCCCGGGTAGAGATCCATACCGCCATAGCTCTGGTGGGGCTGGGCCAGAGAACCCTCCAACAGACCAAGGTCCCGCAGGCCAGGCAACCCACCTGTCTGCTCGATCAAGCGGCGATGCAGCTCCAGCACCTCAGCCAGGCTTAACCACCGCATCAAGCCAAGCGGCGATAGAGCTCCTGGTTTTTGTTCAGAACGCGTTCGGCGGCCGCCTGGAAATCAGCCGACTGCCGAGCCACCAGATCCCTAACCGCAGCAGCAGCAAGCTCAGACTCGCTGACCTCGAGACGACGGGCTGTTTCGCTCAGAGCCTGCGCCTGCTGGTCACTGAGCTCGATCGCAATTCCCACTGCTGGCCTCCACCATGACCTCTGATGCCATCCAGGTTGGCACCTTTGCTCGGTGCCGGCCGGTAAAGCAACGGAAGGTTCCGCCAGGAGGGCTTGCCCCTGTGGGACTTGCTCCGGTCCTCTCCAGTTTGAGGCCCTCCTGACGTCGGACCTCCGATGGGATCGGTCCCGTCGCTGCGCCACACCTGGCGCCGATTTCATGGCCATCCGCTCTGCTGCTGCCTCTCCGTTCTGTAGGCCAGAGGAAGATCCGTTCCTGCTGCTCGAATCCACCCTCCGTTCCATCGAGGTGGTGCTGATGCTGCGCTGTGATCTACCGCTGCGCCGCACCTGGAGCGAGCAGCCCTATGGAGA
>CAZKER010000369.1:0-1678 GCA_964551845.1 uncultured Cyanobium sp. | reverse complement strand
CCTGCAGAAGTTCTGGCCCACCGGCCCATACACCCAGCTGGTGCGCAACACCCGCGCCCCCGGCAGCGCCAGCGCCGCCGCCTCCCCCGCCGCCTTGGTGGCGCCATAGACGCCGAGGGGATCCAACAGCTGCTCGGGCCGGTAAGGGCTGCCCTGTTGGCCGTTGAAGACAAAATCCGTACTCACCTGCAGCAGCCGGCCGCCTGTTGCCGCAAGGGCCTCAGCGAACGCCGCTGGGGCGCCAGCGTTCACCGCCGCCGCCAGTTCCGGCTCGCTCTCGGCCTTGTCCACCGCCGTGTAAGCGCCGGCGTTGAGCAGCCAATCTGGGCGAAGATCACGCACCACCGCCTGGCAGGCCTCGCCGTTGGCAAGATCTAGCTCGGCGCGGCCGCAGGCGATCAGCTCCACCCCAGCCGGCGTGGAGGCCATCAGCGCCTGGCCCAGCTGGCCGGCGGCACCGGTGAGCAGCACCTTCATCAGAACAGGCCTCCTTCTGCCAGCTCAGCCAACAGCGGCGCCTCGCCATCCTTCTCCGAAAGCTGGGGCTCGGCGCCAGCCAGGGCCTCGAGCGGCCAGGCGATCGCCAATTGGGGGTCATCCCAGCGGATAGCGCGCTCGCAAGCGCGGCTCCAGAAATCAGTGGTTTTGTAGAGCACCTCGGCCTGCTCGCTCAGGGTGAGAAAGCCGTGGGCGAAGCCCACCGGCACCCACAGCTGCTGGTGGGTGGTGGCGTTCAGCACCGTGCCCACCCACTGGCCAAAGGTGGGGGAACTACGGCGGAGGTCCACCACCACATCGAAAATCTCACCCAGCGCGCAGCGCACCAGCTTCCCCTGGGGATGGGGCGGCAGCTGGTAGTGCAAACCCCGCAACACCCCCCGGCTGGAGCGGGAGTGGTTGTCCTGCACAAAGCAGGTATCGCCGGCGGCAGCGTTGAAGGCCTGCTGGTTCCAGCTTTCAAAAAAGAAGCCCCGCTCGTCGCCGAACACCCGCGGGGTCAGCAACAACGGGCCCTGAACGGACACGCCCGCAGCCGTGGTGAGGGATTCAGCCTGCATCGGGGGTCTCCAGAAGTTGCAGCAGATAGTCGCCGTAGCCGCTCTTGCGCAGCGGGGCTGCCAAGGCGGCGAGTTGGTCGGCGCTGATCCACCCCAACCGCCAGGCCACCTCTTCGGGGCAACCCACCTTGAGGCCCTGGCGGTGCTCCAGGGTGCGGATGTAACTGCCGGCCTCGTGCAGCGAATCGCAGGTGCCCGTATCCAGCCAGGCCATGCCCCGGCCCATCAGCTCCACCTGCAGCAGCCCCTCCTCCAGATACATCCGGTTGAGATCGGTGATCTCCAGCTCGCCCCGAGGTGAGGGCTGCACCCGCCGGGCCCGCTCCACCACCGAGCCGTCATAGAAATACAGGCCAGTTACCGCATAACGCGACCTGGGCTTGCTGGGTTTTTCCTCAAGGCTCAGCACCCGGCCATCAGCGGCAAACTCCACCACCCCGTAGCGCTCCGGATCCCGCACCGGATAGGCAAACACCGTGGCCCCCTCGGCTGGGCCATTGCAGGCCTGCAACTGGGGGATTAGATCGTGGCCGTGGAACAGATTGTCACCCAGCACCAGCGCCGCAGCCGCACCGTCTAGGAAGTCGGCGCCGATCAGAAAGGCCTGGGCCAACCCGTCC
>CAZKER010000368.1:0-14538 GCA_964551845.1 uncultured Cyanobium sp. | reverse complement strand
GGAACTGCAGGGCCGTGATCTGAGCTTGCCGCTACTGGTGCGCTTCGACGACATCCTCGAAGACCGGCTGGAGCGACTGCACGGCGCCTTCGAGCGGGCGATCGCCCAATACGGCTACGCCGGGCGCTACCAGGGGGTATTTCCGGTGAAGTGCAACCAGCAGCGCCACGTGGTGGAGGAACTGGTGAGCAGCGGCCGGCGCTGGCACTTCGGCCTGGAGGCCGGCAGCAAGGCGGAGCTACTTATTGCCCTCTCGCTGATCGACGACCCCGAGGCGTTGCTGATCTGCAACGGCTACAAAGACCAGCGCTATATCGAGACGGCAATCCTGGCCAGGCGCCTGGGGCGCCAGCCCGTGGTGGTGATCGAGCAGGCCGATGAGGTGGAGCGGATCATCAGCGCCAGTCGCGAGCTGGGTGCAGCGCCCCTGATCGGCATCCGGGCCAAGCTCTCGGCCCGCAGCACCGGCCGCTGGGGCAGCTCGGTGGGCGAAAGGGCCAAATTTGGCTTGTCGGTCCCCGACCTGCTCGCCACGGTGGAGGCTCTGCGCAATGCCGATCTGCTAGGCGAGCTGCGGCTGCTGCACTTCCACGTGGGCAGCCAGATCAACGACATCGCCGTGCTCAAGGACGCCCTGCAGGAGGCCGGCCAGATCTACGGGGAGCTCACCAAATTGGGGGCGCCCATGGGCTACCTGGATGTGGGCGGCGGCCTGGGCATCGACTACGACGGCAGCCGCACCGCCAGCTCCGCCTCCACCAACTACTCCCTGCAGAACTACGCCAACGACGTAGTGGCCACCGTGCGGGAATGCTGCGAACCCCACGGCATTGCCGTGCCCACCCTGGTGAGCGAAAGCGGCCGGGCCCTGGCCAGCCACTTCTCGGTGCTGGTGTTCGACGTGCTCGGCGCCGGCAACCTGCCCGGCGCCGTGCCGCCGCCCCTGGAGGGCGAAGCCCTGATCCTGCGCAACCTGCGCGACACCTATGCCGCCGTCACAGCGCCTGAGGCCAGCGTGGAGGCGCTGCAAGAGGCCTGGAACGACGCCCTCAAGTTCAAACACGACGCCCTGGCTGCCTTCCGCCTCGGCTACCTGAGCCTGCCGGAGCGGGGCCTGGCCGAGCAACTCACCTGGGCCTGCTGCCAGTCCATCGCCGAGCGGCTCAAAGGGCTGCCGGCCACCACTTTGGTGCCCGAGGAACTGCTAGCCCTGCCAGCAGCCCTCGCCTCGACCTACTACGCCAACCTCTCGGTGTTTCGCTCGGCCCCCGACACCTGGGCGATCGACCAGCTGTTTCCGGTGCTGCCAATCCACCGCCTCGACGAAAAACCCGAAGCGCTGGGCAGCTTCGCCGATCTCACCTGCGATTCCGACGGCAAGATCGCCCGCTTCATAGATCCGGCCGGGCACTCGGGGCGGGGCCAGGTGAAACCGCTGCTGGAGCTGCACAACCTGCGGCCGGGGGAGCCCTACTGGATCGGCATGTTCCTGGGGGGCGCCTACCAGGAGGTGATGGGCAACCTGCACAATCTTTTTGGCAGCACCAACGCCGTGCACATCCGGCTCAAGGCCAGCGGCGGCTACCAGCTCGATCACGTGGTGCGCGGCGACACCAACGCCGAGGTGCTCGAAGCGATGGAGCACAACCCGGAGCTGCTGCTGGAGCGGCTGAGGATGGCTAGCGAGGCGGCGATCGGCCGCGGCCAACTGGGCATCAGCGACGCCCGCCGGCTGATGGCTCACCTAGAGGCGAGCCTGCGCCAGACCACTTACTTGCAGGGCTGAGGGTTCAGCGAGCGCAGAAGCGCACCTGCAGGCTGAGGCGCTCCATCGGCACGGCAAGCTCGGCGGGGTCAAAGGGTGGAACGGCTGCATCAGCCATCGCCATCGCCCGCATGGCCACCGGCCTACCGCCACCCTCCAGCAGCACCTCAAGGGGCTGCAGTCCCCGCAGGCCGATCGCTGCAGCTACGTCTTGGGCCTGCTGCAAGGCGTCCTGGTAGGCCGCGCGCAACAACTGCCGCCTGGCGGCCCGATCGCCTGCCGCATCCGCCTCAGTGGCTACGGGCGACAGACGAACCCCCTGCAGCCCACCCACCTGACGCACCAATGGCTGCAACTGGGCAGGGGCCAGCTGGCCAGACACCTGCAGCGAGGCCTGGACCGCCCCAGGACGTTCACGGCTGGCGGGTCGCTGCCAGGTGGCAGGGGAGGTGACCTCCAGATCAACCACCTGCAGATTTTTCAACGTGGTGCGCACTGCGGCGAGGCGTCGCTGCAGGCTGGCCAGCGCCGCCTCGGTGCTGGCCTCCTCCGCTTCCAGCGCCAGGGAAAAGCGCAGGCGCTGGGTGGGGCGCTTCAGCTCGGCACTGCCCCGGGCCTCAACCAGGGTGCCGGTGCAAGCGAGCTGCACCTGGGACTGGGCCAAACCAGCCAAGGGCACCAAGGGCAACAGCAGCGGCAACAACCGGAGCAGATTCCAAGCCATGGAGCCTCGGGGATTTCTGACAACAGCTTGGCTGAAGCAGGCTTCAACCCAGGGCTGCCCGCAGCTGCGCTCGCGCCTGCTCCAGCGCCCCATCCAGGGCGGCGCCGTCGCGGCCACCAGCCTGGGCCAGATTGGGACGACCGCCGCCGCCGCCGCCGCAGGTCTTGGCCACCGTGCCGATGAAGGCACCCGCCTTGGGGCCCGCGGCGATCACCGACTGGCCGAAGGCCGCCACCAGGATCACCTTGCCCAGATCGGCCGGTTCCGGCAAACCGCCCAGCACCACGGCAGCGCCGGCACCAAGCTGGTCGGCCAGCCCCTGGGCCGCGCTCTGGAGTCCGGCCCCCTCCACCCCATCAAGGCGCGCCACAAGCAGCTGGAACTCCCCGACAAACTCGGCCTGGGCCGCCAATGCCGCCGCCTTCGCTAGCGCCAGTTCAGCGCGGGCTGCGGCCAGGGCCTTGCCGGTGGCCTTGAGCTCGTCGGTCAGCTGGGCCACCCGCTCCACGATCTCGCCGGGCTGGGCCTTGAAGCGCTCGCCCAGTTGCTTCACCACCACATCGCGCTCATTTAGATAGGCCAGCACCGCCGGGCCAGCCACCGCCTCAATGCGGCGGATACCGGCGGCCACGCCCCCCTCACTGACGATCTTGAATAGGCCGATCTCGGCGGTGTTGGCCACGTGGGTGCCGCCGCAGAGCTCCATCGACACGCCGGGCACGTCCACCACCCGCACCACATCGGCGTACTTCTCGCCAAACATCGCCACAGCGCCGGCGGCCTTGGCCTGCTCGATCGCCATCTCTTGCACCTCAAGGCGGTGGGCGTCGGCGATCCAGCCGTTGATCAACACCTCGATCTGCTCGAGCTCGGCCGCGGTGACGGCCCGGGGGCAGTGGAAATCGAAGCGCAGCCGATCAAAGGTCACCAGCGAACCGGCCTGGCCAATGCCCGGATCCACCACCTGCTTGAGCGCCGCCTGTAGCAGGTGGGTAGCGGTGTGATTTGCCTGAGCGCGGCGGCGGCAGGCCCGGTCAACCTGGGCATTCACCAGCTCGCCAATGGCCAGGCTGCCCCGCTCGATCCGGCCGCTGTGCACAAACACTGAGCGGTTGCGGCTGACGCCATCGATCGCCACGATCACGCCGGTGCCAGAGAGCACGCCCCGATCGCCCACCTGGCCACCGCCTTCGCCATTGAAGGGGGTGGAATCGAGCACCAACTGCACGGCATCCCCCGCCACGGCACGCTCAGCAGGCTCGCCATTCACCACCAGGGCCAGCACACAACTGGGATGCTCCAGGGCCTCGTAGCCCTTGAAGGCGGTGGCTGCGGCTGCGGCTGTCACCTGATCAATCGCCCCCTGCAGGGTGAGATCGATGCTCACGGCCGCGGCCTTGGCCCGCTGGCGCTGGGCCTCCATCGCCGCTTCAAAGCCCGCTAGGTCCACCGTGAGCCCCTGCTCCTCAGCGATCTCCTCGGTGAGCTCAAGCGGGAAGCCGTAGGTGTCGTAGAGCTCGAAGGCCTGCTCACCGCTGATCTGCTGGGGCTCCGCTGCCAGCACTTCAGCCAGCAGCCTCTCGCCGCGCTCGAGGGTTTCTAGGAAGCGGGCCTCCTCGCGCTGCAGTTCGGCGAGGATCACCTCGCGGCGCTCCACGAGCTGGGGGTAGGCCGCCGCCATCAGCACGATCGAGGCCTCGCCCATTGCCGTCAGGAAGGGCTTGTCGATGCCGAGGAGCCGTCCGTGGCGGACGACGCGACGCAGGAGGCGCCTGAGGATGTAGCCGCGGCCCAGGTTGCTGGCCGTGACGCCATCGCAGATCAGCTGGGTGATGGCGCGGCTGTGGTCACCGATCACCTTGAGCGATGTCTTGCCCTTGGCATCGAGGGCGGAGTAATCGACCCCAGCCAGGCCCGCCGCCGTTTCGATCAGCGGAAAGATCAGATCGGTTTCATAGTTGTTTGGCACCTCCTGCAGGATCTGAGCCATGCGCTCGAGGCCCAAGCCGGTGTCGATGTTGCGGTTGGCCAGCGGCGTGAGGATGCCCTCCGCGTCGCGGTTGTACTGCATAAACACCAGGTTGTAGAACTCGATGAAGCGCGAGTCATCTTCCAGATCGATGCTTTCGTCGCCGAGCTCGGGCTTGAAGTCGTAGTAGATCTCCGAGCAGGGGCCGCAGGGGCCGGTGGGGCCTGATGCCCAAAAGTTGTCGGCCTCATCCATGCGAATGATGCGCTTGGGGTTCACCCCCACCCCATCGCGCCAGATCGCAGCGGCCTCGTCGTCTTCGCGGAAGACGCTCACCACAAGATTCGCCGGCGAGAGCCCGAACACCTCGGTGGAAAGCTCCCAGGCCCATTGGATGGCCTGCTCCTTGAAATAGTCGCCGAAGGAGAAGTTGCCGAGCATCTCGAAAAACGTGTGATGCCGGGCCGTGCGGCCCACGTTCTCGATGTCGTTGGTGCGGATGCACTTCTGGCTGCTGGTAGCCCGCGGCGCCGGCCGCTCCGCCTGCCCCAGGAACACTGGCTTGAACGGCAGCATGCCGGCGATGGTGAGCAGCACCGTGGGGTCGTCCGGAATCAGCGAGGCGCTGGCCATGGGTTTGTGGCCTCGCTGCTCGTAGAAGCGCAGAAAGGCGGCGCGGATCTCAGCGCCGGTGTGAGGACGACCGGTACGAGCTGTGACGGCCATGGCGGAGCAATACAACCCTGAGCAAGGCATGATCGCCCAGCAGTGGAACCCACCCGATCCCCGTGCCTGTGGCCGAAAGCGAGCCCCGCGACCAGCTGCGGCTGCAATCGATCGGTTGGGCCGTGGCCGCCGGCGCTGTCGCGGGTCTGCCAGAGCTGGTGGCAGCAGGCCTAGATCCGGCCCTGCGCTCGGCGGGCTGCGGGTTTTTCTATGGCCTGCTGGCCTTTCACCTGCAGCGGGTCGACCCCGACGACAGCCACCTACAGGCAGGGTTGGTGGGTGCGGTGTGTGGAATTCGCAGCCTCGGCAGCCCCCTAGAGCTGGCATCGGGCCTGCCAACTGTGATGATGGAACTGATCCGCGGGTGGCTGCCGCTCTGGCTGCCGCTGATCGGCAGTGCCTTGGTACTGCATTCAGCGCAGCGCTTGGCCCCACGCCTCCTGCCCGCCCGACGGCCGTAAGGCCGGGTTCATGAGCCTGCTGCACGCCACTTGGCTGTTTCCACCCGAAGGTTCGGGCGGCCGCCTGTTCCTTTGGGCAGACACCTGGAGGGTGGCGACCCCTGCCGTGCCCAAGCTGGAGGCCCCCGAGCATCCGCTGGCTCTCAACGAAGACGAACTGGCAACCTGGCTCGACGACAACGGGCTGTGGTCAGAGGCCCTGCGTCCAGCCAGGGCCACCCTGAGCCTGCCCAGCCGCAACCAGGCGGCCAAGGGCCGCCGTACCAGCGCCAGCAGCTGGAGCGGCCTGCCCCTGCAGGCCGGCGAACCGATTCCCAAACAGCTCGAATGGTGGCCCTGGCAAGTGGAGGGCTGGGCCCTCGATGCTGCCAATGCGGGCGAATGGCTCAGCCAGGTGCCCCTGGCGGGTGAGCACCCGGAGATGGCCGATGAGCTGCGCTGGTGGAGTCATCTGCAGCGCTGGGCCCTGAGCCTGATTGCCCGCGGCCGCTGGCTACCCCAGATCGCCGAAGGCAAAGCCCGCTGGCTGCCCCTGCTCAACAGGGAAGACGACCGCCGCCGCCTCGAAGACCTGGCCAGCGGCCTGCCCCAGGTGGCCACCTGCGCCCTGGCCGGCGGGCCCATGGGCGACCCCTCTCTGGCCTGCCGGCGCCCCGGCAGCGGCCGGCTGCGGGTGGCCAGCCTGCTGGAGGCCCTGCTCGATGGCCAACTGCGGGCGGGCTTCAGCCCCAGCGCAGGCGGCCTCGATCCGCTGCTCACTGCCTGGCAGAAGGCCCTGGGGAAGGGCGATGGCAGCCTCGCCCTGGGCGAGGAGGAGCTGGAGCGGCTAAGCATCGCCACCCACCACTGGCGCGAGGGGGTGGCGGGCAAGGTGGAGCCAGCCCGCACCTGCCTGGAGCTATTCACCCCCGCCGAGGGCGATGAGCTCTGGGAGCTGCGCTTTGGGCTGCAGGCGGAAGCCGATCCGAGCCTGCGGGTGCCGGCCGCCGCCGTATGGGCCGCCGGCGATCGGGGCCTGCAGATGGGTGAAGTTGCCGTGCCCCAACCGAGTGAGCTGCTACTGGAGGGCATGGGCCGGGCCCTGACGGTGTTTGAACCGATCGTGCGGGGTCTTGATTCGGCCACCCCGGAAACTATGCAGCTAACGCCAGCCGAGGCGTTTGTGCTGGTGCGCACCGGCGCCCACCAGCTGCGCGACGTAGGCGTGGGCGTGGTGCTGCCGGCCAGCCTGTCGGGCGGCCTAGCCTCGCGCCTGGGCCTGGAGATCACCGCCGAGCTGCCGGAGAAATCGCGCGGCTTCACCCTGGGCGAATCGCTCAGCTGGAGCTGGGAATTCATGATCGGCGGCGTCACGCTGACTCTGCGGGACCTGGAGCGCCTGCAGGCCAAGCGCAGCCCGCTGGTGCAGCACAAGGGGGCCTGGATCGAGCTGCGCCCCGCCGACCTACGCAATGCCGAGCGCTTCAGTGTGGCCGATCCGGGCCTCAGCCTCGACGATGCCCTGCGGCTCACCGCCAGCGATGGCGACACCTTCCACCGCCTGCCGGTGCACCGCTTCGACTCCGGTCCGCGGCTGCAGGCGGTGCTGGAGCAGTACCACCAGCAGAAGGCTCCCGATCCCCTGCCCGCCCCACCTGGCTTCTCCGGCCAGCTGCGGCCCTATCAGGAGCGGGGTCTGGGCTGGCTGGCCTTCCTGCACCGTTTTGACCAAGGCGCCTGCCTGGCCGACGACATGGGCCTGGGCAAAACGATCCAGCTGCTGGCCTTCCTGCAGCACCTCAAGGCCGAAGACGAGCTCAAACGACCGGTGCTGCTGGTGGCGCCCACCTCAGTACTCACCAACTGGAAGCGCGAAGCCCACGGCTTCACCCCCGAGCTGGGCGTGCGGGAGCACTACGGCCCACGGCGACCGAGCACCCCCGAGGCTCTCAAAAAAGCCCTCAAGGGCGTGGATCTGGTGCTCACCAGCTACGGCCTGCTGCAGCGCGACAGCGAACTGCTCGAGAGCATCGACTGGCAGGGAGTGGTGATCGACGAGGCCCAGGCGATCAAAAACCACACCGCCAAACAAAGCCAAGCGGCACGGGACATCGCCCGCCCCAGCCGCGGCGGCAAAGGTGGCAGCCGGGGCAGTCGTTTTCGGATTGCCCTCACCGGCACGCCGGTGGAAAACCGCGTCAGCGAGCTGTGGGCGCTGATGGATTACCTCAACCCCAAGGTGTTGGGCGACGAGCCCTTCTTCCGCCAGCGCTATCGGCTGCCGATCGAGCGCTACGGCGATATGGCCTCCCTGCGCGACCTCAAGGCCCGGGTTGGGCCCTTCATCCTGCGGCGCCTCAAAACCGACAAGTCGATCATTTCCGACCTGCCGGAGAAGGTGGAGCTCAACGAATGGGTGGGCCTGGCTCCAGAGCAGAAGAAGCTCTACAACAAAACAGTCGACGAGAGCCTCGATGCCATCGCCCGGGCACCCCTGGGCCAGAAGCACGGCCAGGTGCTGGCCCTGCTCACCAAGCTCAAGCAGATCTGCAACCACCCGGCCCTGGCCCTGAAGGAAAACGCCGAGTCCGTGTTGGCCAGCGGCAGCTTCAGCAGCCGCAGCGCCAAGTTGCAGCGGCTCGAGGAGATCCTCGAGGAGGTGATCGAGGCGGGCGACCGGGCGTTGCTGTTCACCCAGTTCGCCGAGTGGGGGCTGCTGCTCAAGGCCCACCTGGAGCGCAAATGGCGCCAGGAGGTGCCGTTCCTCTACGGCAGCACCAGCAAAACCGAGCGCCAGGCGATGGTTGATCGCTTCCAGGACGACCCACGCGGCCCCCAGCTATTTTTGCTGTCCCTCAAGGCTGGCGGTGTGGGCCTCAACCTCACCCGAGCCAGCCACGTATTCCACATCGACCGCTGGTGGAACCCGGCCGTGGAAAACCAGGCCACCGACCGGGCCTATCGGATCGGCCAGCAAAATCGGGTGCTAGTGCACAAGTTCATCACCAGCGGCTCGGTGGAGGAAAAGATCGACCGCATGATCAAAGAGAAATCGAAGCTGGCCGCTGAGATCGTCGGCTCCGGCGAAGACTGGCTCGGCGGCTTCGACGTGGGCCAGCTCAAAGATCTAGTGGCCCTCAGCGAGGAGGATTAACGCCATGGATGCCCAGGGTTCTGATGTTCGCTGGAAACAGCGCTTCGACAACCTCCAGCGTGCCTACCAGCGCCTGCGCTGGGCATTGGAAGTCCACCAGCAGGATCCAGGCAACGAGCTAATCCGCATGGCCGTGATCAAGGCCTATGAATTCACCTTTGAGCTGAGCTGGAAGACCCTCAAGGATTTCCTCACTTACAACGGTATCGATGCCAAGCTGCCGCGCGAAGTGCTCAAACAGGCCTTTGCCACCGGCCTGCTCAGCGATGGCCAGCTCTGGATCGACATGCTGGAAGAGCGCAACTTAATGGCCCACACCTACGACGACACCAGAGCCCGCAAAGCCGTAGATCAGATCCAGGAGCGCTATCTCAGTGGCCTGCAGCAACTGCACGACCTACTGGCAACCAAACGGCAGGAGGCCCCATGAGTACGCCATCCACCAGCCCAGCCCCTGCCGCCACCAACCACGGCATCCCCGAGCGCACCGTGGCCGAGATCCGCTCCTGCGTGAAGAGCTTCCCCCAGATCCACTGGCTGAAGCTCTATGGCTCTCGGGCGATGGGCCGCCACTGGAGTGGCTCCGACATCGATCTGGCCTACAGCGCCGAAGATGATTGCAGCGCTGCTCTGCGCGAAGCCCTCGACCAGCTGCCCACCCCCTATCTCTTTGATGTGACGCACTGGGAATCGCTCCGCTACGCCCCCCTGCGCGATCACATCGAACGCGTCGGCATCCCCTTTCCATGACCCTCACCCCCACCACTTACACCAGCGCGATCAACACCCAGCTCGGCGACCAGGGCCTGGCCCAGCAGCCCTGGTGGGTGGAGCAGTGGATGGAGCTGATCAACTCCTACCGCTTCAAAAAGCGGCTGGAGCGGGCCTGGGAGTACGCCCGCTCCGGCAACGTCACCTCGATCCGCTTTGAGGGGCGGCGGGTGCATGCCCGGGTGCAGGGCACCGACGAGGAGCCCTACAAGGTGAAGCTCTGGCTCGACGTGCTCAACGACGACGACTGGGGCTACGTGCTCGACGCACTCACCCAGAAGGCGCGCTGGTCGGCCCAGCTACTGGCCGGTGTCATGCCCCAGGACATCGAGCGCGCCTTCGCCGCCAGCGGCAAGCGCCTGTTTCCGTTCAAGTTGCAGGAGGTGCGCAGCGAGTGCAGCTGCCCCGACAAGGCCAATCCCTGCAAGCACGTCAGCGCCGTCTACTACCTGATGGGCGACCGCTTCAGTGAAGACCCCTTCGTGCTGTTCCAGATGCGCGGCCGCACCCGGGCCCAGCTGCTGGCCGACCTGGCCAAACGGCGGCGCAAGGCCTTGGCGAAACAGGCCAGGCAGGCTGCCGCCAAGCAGGGCTCGCAGCCGGTCGCCGCGGTGGCGCTGCAGCCGGTGCATCCAGCCATCAAGGATCCAAACCGCTGGTGGCGCTACGGCGCAGCCCTCGATTCGGATCTGGTCGTGATCACACCAGCCCTGGAGGGCGACACCGGCCTCGATGCCGCCGGTCCCCTGCCCCTGGCAGAAGAACCCCGCTTCCCCGAGGCCAATCTCCACTTCCTGGAGCACCTCAAGGCCCACGGCCAGCAGCTGGCGGCCCTGGCTATGGCCAAGGCCATGGGCCCGGCCAACGGTGATGACGGCTGAGCTCCCCAGCCCGCCCCCCTGGCTGACGCCGGCAGCCCAAAGCCTGGCCTTGTGCCTGCTGAGCAATCACCAACGCGCCTTCGGCACCCCCCTGATCGCCGGCCTAGCCGCCGACGCCTCGCCCCTGCTGGTGGCCCAGGAGCTATTTGCTTCCAGCCCAGTGCTGCTGGCCCATGACGGCGCCGATCCCGCTAGCGAGCCAGGGCCCCGGCTGATCTATGCCAACCGGGCCGCCCTGGCCCTGTGGCAGCGCCCCTGGCTGCAGATGGTGGGCATGCCGTCGCGGCTCACCGCCGAGCCGGCGGAGCGGGCCAGCCGCCGCCAGGCCCTGGTAGCGGCCCGGGCCCAGGAGGCGATCGAGGGATACCGGGGCATCCGCATCGACAGCCGCGGCCGCCGCTTCGCCATCGAAGGCGCCCGCCTCTGGACCCTGCGCAACGGCTCGGGCCAGCCCTGCGGCCAGGCCGCCAGCTTCAGCAGCTGGTGGCTGTTGTGAGGGCATACCTGTTGTGATGATCACCATCCCAGCACCGCCGCCCCAACTACCCGCCGAGCTGCGGCCCCTCGCAACCACCCTGCAGCAGCGGGGCTTTCAGGTGCGGCTGGCGCCGCCGCCGGTGCGCGGCGCCTATGGCCTGTTCCAGGCCAAAACGCGCACCCTCTGGATCGCGCCGGTGGCCTTCGAATTAGGGATCGGCCGGCAGGTATTCCTGCACGAGGCGATCCACGCGGCTCAGAGCTGTCCCACCGGAGTGCTGCAGCCCCTGGGCTGGAGCGCGCAGCTCAATCCGGTGGTGGAGCGGGAGATTAGCCGCATCCTCGCCACCAGTTACCACCACGGCAAGCGGGAGCTGGAGCGAGAGGCCTTCAGCATGCAGGGCCATCCCGACGCCATCGGCCGGGTGATCGCCGCCTTGAAGCAGCGCTGCCGGCTACCCCTACCTGCCAATGGTGCCAAACCGATGGGGAAGTGAGGGCCTAGACCCATTGGCCTTGCTCCCTAGAACATCCGACGACCACCCTGCGCCAACAACCTGCTGCCCGGTATCTACAAGACTTGATTAATTAGCAAGTTCTCCCATGACACCTAGAGCCCAGAACCCTCAACAATCGAACCGATTAAAATCGGTGCCAAATACGAAGCGAAACGCAATAACAATGTAGCCCCCATCACCTCCAAGCGTATTCCCAAAAACGCTGGTGGATTCATTAATAACTGCTTAACCAGCCTCAGCAAATTGGTTGCAAGGATTCAGCCAAATGTTTCAGGCATGCCCTGTGGCCCTGGTCTTCAATCTGCTGACGCCTGCCGTTGTTGCTGTAGATGGCGTAATCGACATTTCGGCACTCGGGGCAAACGCCGAGATCTCTGCATACAGCCCGACCAGCGGCTACCTCTACACAGTTGGCGGTGGCTCCGGCGCCATAGTCGTGAGCGATCTGCGCAACCCAGCGGCAGCTGTGGCCGTGGCAAAAGCCACCCCGATCGACAACAGCCAAACCCTTCAGAGTGCAGCTGTGTACGGCAAGCTGCTCGCCATTGCCGTACAGAACAGCGTTAAAACCGACCCAGGCTTTGTTCAGTTTTATGACCTGACCAACCCAGCCCTACCGGTGTATGTCAGCACCGTCAGCGTCGGCGCCCTGCCCGACATGGTGAAGTTCAGCAGCGATGGCAGCAAGTTGCTGGTCACCAACGAAGGTGAGCCCAACGCGCTCTACACGATCGATCCGGTGGGCTCGATCTCGCTGATCGACACCAGCGGCTATCTCGCTGCTACGCCAGTAGCCCCAGCACAAGCAGCGGTGCAGAGTGTTGATTTCAGTGCCTGGGAAAACCGCCGCGCCGAACTAATCAACCGCGGCGTGCGCATCGGCACTCGGCTGGGCGTCACCACCACTCTGGCGCAGGACATAGAGCCAGAAGCAATCGCTATCAGCGCCGATGGCAAATCGGCCTGGGTGACTCTGCAAGAAAACAACGCCATCACCGTTCTCGACATCAGCGGCGCGGCGCCCGTGATCAAGGAGATCTTCTCGGCCGGCATCAAGGACTGGAGCCGCGGCGTCGCCAGCGCTGAAAACTTCAGCTACCAGCTGGAGTACGCCGCTGGGGCAGCCCAGCAACCGGCTGGTGTGCTGGCCGGGGGGCTGTCGGGACTGTTCTTCGCCGGCAAGGAAACGGTGGATGGCACAGAACTCGACGTTTACTTCAGCATCACCGATCGCGGACCAAACGGCGACATCGTGGCTGGCAAGCGCCAGTTTCTAGACCCAGATTTCCAGCCCAGCATCTACAAGCTGGGCATGAACCGCGCCACCGGCGCCATCATCGAACTAGATCGGATCGGCCTCAACCGAGCCGACGGCACTCCGCTAACCGGCTTGCCACAGTTGGCCAGTAAAGATGATATTCCCGTCGACAAGAACAACGCACCTCTCGCCTACGACCCATTCGGTATCGACTCAGAAACCATTTCGGTATTCGACATCAGCATCGGTGGCCAACAGCGCAAAGTCTTCGCTGTCGGCGATGAATATCGCGGCCAGATCGGCCTGTTCGACTTCAACACCGGCAACCTGATTCAGCGCTACATCCCCGCCGGCCAGAAGGCCCAGCTGGCCGCCCAGCACAACGTGGGTGGTGCCACGCCGATCGGCGCCGAAACGATCGACAGCCTGCCAGCCATTTACGGCAATCGCTGGAGCAACCGTGGCATCGAGGGCATGGCCTTCAACCCCACCGACGGGCTGCTTTACGCCTTTATGCAGAGCCCGCTGGACGTTGATGCCAACGGCGACGGCATCACCGAGGGCCGCAGCCGCTCCGAACTCACCCGCATCCTGGCGATCGACCCCGCCACCGGCACGCCGGTGAAGGAGCACTTCTATCTGCTCAGCGGCCGCACCGGCCAGGACAAGATCGGCGACGTGGCCTTCGATGCGGCCCGCGGCGTGTTCCTGGTGATGGAGCGCGACAGCACCCGCAGCCTCACCGGCTTCAAGCAGGTGTACGAGGTGGATCTGCGCGGCGCCACCGATACCCTGTCGCTCACAAGCACGGGCGGCTGGCAGGCGGCGATCGGCGTGGCCAGCCCTGAACTGCTGGACAACCGCCGCACCCTCGTCGACCACGACAGCAATCCGGCCACCCCGCAGATCTTCTCCACCTCCAGCGCCGACACCCTGGCCAACGCTGGCATCCGCCTAGCCCACAAGATCGAGCTGTTCAACCTGCCCACGATCGGCGGCACCACCGCCTACGACAAACCAGAAGGCCTCACCATCCGCGACGACGGCGCACTGGTGATCAACTACGACAACGACTTCGGCACCGAAGGCGCCAGTGGCAACACCTTCACCGTGGTGAGCTTCGATGGCGCCGGCTTCGACAGCTCCGACCGCGATGTGAACGGCACCTCCGCCGGCGGCAACCAATATCGGCCTGTGAGCGGCCTGCCCGTGTATGGCCTCACGATGCCCGATGGCATCGCCACCTACACCGATGCGCAGGGTCGCCAGTTCCTGCTGGCGGTGGGCGAGGGCGACTCGCGTGAATACAGGCCGGACATTGGTGACGTGTTCTTCGACCTAACCCGGGCCGATGCCACTGCCGTGGTCAATGGCACCGCCTTCCGCGATCATCCCGGCGTCAGCGCTCTCAATGCCGCTTTCAACGCCGCCACCGGAATTGCCCGCACCCGCCTCAACCTGCTCAACGACTTCGGCGATATCAATGGCGATGGTCTGATCGACAAGCCCTTCAGCATCGGCTCCCGCTCCCTGCGCATCTACGACGACAAGGGCAACGTGGTGTTCGACTCCGGTTCAGCCCTGGAAGATCTGGCCAACAGCCTCGGCTACTTCACCAGCGGCTACAACCGCGACGACGACAAAGGCACCGAGCCCGAAATGGTGGAGATCGCCAGCGTGGCTGGCCGCACCTACGCCTTCGTGGCACTGGAGCGCACTCCTACCAGCGTGGCAGCTGTCTTCGATGTGAGTGATCCATACAACGTGGTTGCCGTCGATCCGCTGGTGTTCCCCAGTGCCAATCGCATCGAGGGCATCACCTTCCTGCGCAGTGAGGCCGGCGAACCGGTGGGTG
>CAZKER010000367.1:0-4283 GCA_964551845.1 uncultured Cyanobium sp. | reverse complement strand
GTCAGCCCATCGCCCCGGTCGAGCACTATCCCGATCTGCTGCTCGACACGCTGCGCGCCGTGGCGCCGCACCAGGCCGAGAATCCCGTGGTCGTCCTGCTGACGCCCGGCCAGTTCAACAGCGCGTACTTCGAACACGCGTTCCTCGCGCAGCAGCTGGGCATCGAACTGGTCGAGGGCGCCGACCTTTTTGTCGACGACGACACGGTGTACATGCGTACCACCGCGGGACCCAAGCGTGTGGACGTGATCTATCGGCGCATCGACGACGATTTCCTCGATCCAGCGGTGTTCCGCAGCGATTCGATGCTGGGGGTGCGAGGCCTGATGTCGGCCTACCGGGCCGGCCGGGTAGCGATCGCCAATGCACCTGGCACCGGCGTAGCCGACGACAAGCTGATCTACGCCTACCTGCCGGAAATGATTCGCTACTACCTGGGCGAAGAGCCGATCATCGAAAACGTGCCCACCTACCTCTGCTCCAGGGAGGACGACCGGGCCTACGTGTTGGCCCACCTCGGCGAACTAGTGGTGAAAGCGGTGGCCGAGGCCGGTGGCTACGGAATGCTGATCGGCCCTCACGCCACCAAGGAGGAGATCGCCGAATTTGCCGTCAAGATCCAGGCCGATCCACGCAACTACGTCGCCCAGCCCACCCTCGAGCTCTCCACCGTGCCCTCACTAAGCGAGGGCGAACTGTTCCCCTGCCACGTGGATTTACGGCCCTATGTGCTGCGCGGCAAGGGGGCCTGGGTAAGCCCGGGCGGCCTCACCCGGGTGGCCCTGCGCCGGGGCTCCCTGGTGGTCAACTCATCCCAGGGTGGCGGCTGCAAGGACACCTGGATCGTGAGTGAACAATCATGCTGAGCCGCGTCGCCGATTCTCTTTACTGGATCAACCGCTATGTGGAGCGGGCCGAAAACATCTCCCGTTTTGTGGAGGTGAGCGAAGCGATGGCCCTCGACTGCCCCCCCGGCAGCGCCGAACCCTGGCTGCCGCTAGTTGATGCCAGCGGTGATCGCGAATTATTCGACCGTCTCTATCCAGATGGCCGGCCGGAGCAGGTGGTGGAGTTTCTGGTGCGGGCCGAGAACAATCCCAACAGCGTGGCGAACTGCATCGCCATCGCCCGCGAGAACGCTCGTCAGATCCGCGAGGTGATCACCACCGAAATGTGGGAGCAGCTCAACGACATCTATTGGACCCTGCTCGACAACAAAGGCTTCTGGCAACAGCCACCCCTGGAGCAACTCAGGGAGATCCGCAGAGCCTGCCAACTCTTTTATGGCATCACCGACGCCACCCTGAGCCGCGACCTCTCCTGGCAATTCAGCCGCCTGGGGCGGGTGATGGAGCGGGCCGAGAAAACTACCCGCATCCTTGATGTGAAGTACTTCTTGCTGCTGCCTTCGCCAGATGAGGTAGGGGGCGTGCTCGATGAACTGCAGTGGATCTCCCTGCTGCGTAGCGCTGGGGCATATCAGATGTTCCGCCAATCGCGCCAGCAGGTGATCGAGCCAGAGGCGGTGGCCAGCTTCCTGCTGCTTGACCCGATCTTTCCGCGGTCGGTGCGCTACTGCCTGGGGCGTATCAACGAAACCCTGAGGATCGTGAGCGGCCAGGCGGTGCCCGGAGCTCCAGACGAGCTCGAATGTCTCAGCGGGCTCACCCTGGCCCGTTGGAGCTACACCCGCATCGACGAGCTGATCGCCGGAGGGTTGCACGAATCAATCGACGCCCTGCAAAGCGACCTCAACCGGCTGCATGATCTGATCGAGCAGCGCTACTTCATCGCCGACCACGCATGCGTGCCCGAGTAACCCACACCTTCACCTACCGCTACAGCGCCCCGGTACTGCTGGGTCCCCACCGGTTCTGCCTCAAACCGAGGGGCCACGGCTTTCAGCGGCTGCTGGACTTCCAGCTGCTGGTGACCCCTGAGCCCGGGCGGCTCTACCCCCTGGTGGCAGCCAGCGGCGATGAAATTTTGCGGGCCCGCTTCAATGGGCCTGCAGACACGTTCATCGTGCAGGCCAGCAGCCTGGTGGAAACGGAAGCGGCGCCGCTGCTGCAGGTTTGCCTGGAGGGCAACGAACCGATGCTGCCCTACCCGGTGGGTCACTTGAACGGCGACCTGGCCGGCAGCCTGGAGGGCTGGCTTCCCAATGGCCAGCACGATCCAGCCGCGGTTGACATGGCCCAGGAAGCGTTGATGGGCAGCGACCAACGGGCGCTGATGTTTCTGCAACAGCTGGTGGAAATCATCCAAGACCGGGTCAAATACACCCAGCGACACGTGGGCCCGGCCTGGCCCGCCGGCCGCACCCTCAAGGAAAGGGTGGGGTCCTGCCGGGACCTGGCGATGCTGATGGTGGAGGCCTGCCGCTGTGTGGGTTTACCGGCCCGCTTCGTGAGCGGCTACCACCTACTGGACCCAAAGCCGGAGCGCTACGACCTACACGCCTGGGCCGAGGTGTATCTACCAGGTGCTGGCTGGCGGGGCTTCGATCCCAGCGGCATAGGCGTAATCGACGATCGCTACATCACCTTGGCCACCTCATCGAAACCGGAACTAACCGCGGCGGTCACCGGCAGCTTTTCGGGGCCGAACGGGGTGGAAAGCCTGCTGGAATGGGGGATCGAAGCAGATATCCAGGAGCCGGCTGTAAGCATCCAGTCCGCCTAAGCCACAGGTTTCAACTGGGTGTTCAGGGCTTTGCAGACCAGTCCAGCCATTGTTGCTAGCGCCATTCCCTAAGCAACACCCACAGCCATCAGCAAAGGGTGAAATGATATCCATAATATAGATTCAGCAAGATAAAGCAAAGCCAACTTTTTATTTTGTCTTTAAGCGAAATCCTTGCGCAACCTGAGCACAGCTGAGCGCCGCCAATGCCCAGCTACTCCTTTCGCTGCTGCAGCTCGAGGCAGTCATTGCGCTCAGAGAACTGTGCCAAGGCCAACCAGGCAGACTGCTGCAACGGCAGCTGGACAGGCTGCAGTGGTGGCAAGCGAAGTTCGCCGGCAGCGTCAAAACTTGCCCAGACCTGGCGGCCAGCCGCCTCAGGCCAGAGATGAAGCGGCAAGGCAAAGCCACAAGTCTCTTCATGCCCCTGAGCAGCCATGCCGGGGCGATCCAGGTTGCAGCTGAGCTCCCGAGGGGCCAGACCCTCAGCCTGCAGCCAGACCGTGGCGGATCCTAAGGAGCGGGAATAACACCAGCCGTGCAGCACTTGTCCATCAAGGCTTAGCCCATCGAAGTGCCCACGCAAGCCGCGCCGCACCGGGGCGAGCGCCGCGCTGAAGCGCTCGGCCGTTAGCTCGCCGCCATCCTGGGGAAGGAACAGCGGGAAACTGAAGGATCCATCGGCCGTCATCGCCAGCAGCCGCAAAGGCTCGCCGCTGCAAGGATCGGGATGAGAATCGGGGATGTTCAGCTGGAAGCCGAACGCGCCAGGCCGCGCCAGTCGTTCGGCCACATCGGGGCGCGCGATGTTGATGGCAGCGGTGGCGATCAACTGGGTGCCCTGGAATAGGCGCACCTCACTGAGCGGCAGCTCGGCATGGGACACCCAACCGATCACCTGGGATGGGGTAATGAGATCAATCATGCCCTGAAGCGGCTTGCAAGCCTTGGCCCGCTTAGATAGCTTCTCAGGCGGTTTCTGCAGCTTTGCCGAAATAACCTGCCACTGCGTCTGCGTCCAGCGCCGCCGCCCCGTCGAGATATCGAAGGGATTGCGCAGATCCGCACCTCCCTGATCAAACGGGAAACTATTAAGGGGAGTTGTGTAAAGACAATCCTCGAAGTAGTAATGGACCACCTGGCTCCAGCGCCGGGCCTTCTTGTTCTCCACCGGTGAGCCGCCGTGGAGCAGGTTGGCATGCCAGATCAGAACTTGACCACGACGGGGTAGGAATTGTTCCACCTGCAGGCCGTGACGCTCCACGTCGGCTTGCCAGAGCGATTCGAAAAACCGCTGCGGATGGGGCTCGGCCGCTACATGTCCGGGGCTGAGGCCAAGACTGCCGGCGCTGTGATAACAGAGCCGATGACTGCCCGGGTAATAGATCAATGGGCCACTGTCCGGTTCAACATCGTCCAGTGGAATCCATACCCCACACATGAAGCCATGGGGCAGGGAATGAAAGTGCACAGCATCGCTGTGATACGGCTGCTCGCTACCTACAGCAAAGTTGAGTGTCTGGAAGGCAAAAGGTTCACGGCCGTAGGCATGGCGCAGCAAATCGAGCACATCCGGATGTAGGGCGAGGCGGCGGACC
>CAZKER010000366.1:0-2369 GCA_964551845.1 uncultured Cyanobium sp. | reverse complement strand
ACCGCCAGTCGTTGCTGGTGACAGGGCTGGATCCCAACCCGGAGATGTTGCAGAGCTGGGCTGCACAGCGGGGCCTGGCGGGCCGCTCCTTCCTGAGCCAGGCCCGCCACTGGATCAAGGCGGTGATCGAGGCCACGGCGCCGCACGTGTGCGCTTACAAGCCCAGCCTTGGTTTTTATCAGGCCCTGGGGCCAGTGGGGCTGGAGCTGCTGCTGGAGGTGCGCGACCTGGTGCCCCGCGACCTGCCCTTGATCATCGACGCCAAGCACGGCGACCTCAACTCCTCCTCGGCCCTGGCTCACTACCTGTTCAAAGATCTGGGCGCCGATGCGGTGACCCTCTCCCCCCTTGCCGGCCAAGACATCGCTGCCCCCTTCCTGCTCTATCCAGACAAGGCCGTGGTGATGACCTGCCACAGCTCCAACCAGGCTGCGCGCCAGATCCAGCACTACCCGAATGAGGAGGCACCGCTCTATCTGCAGATTGTGCGAGAGACCCAGCTGTGGGCCACCCCCGACCAGCTGCTGCTGGAGGTGGGCACCAGCGATCCGGGGATCCTGGCGCGGGTGCGGGCCGAAGCACCGGAGCGCTTCTTGATCCTGCGCAGTCTCTGGGGAGAGGAAGAAAAGCTCGACGCCATGCTTCAGGCCGGCCTAGGGGCAGCCGCCGATGGGCTACTGCTGCCCCTGCCCCAGAACCTGCTGGTGGAAGACGACATGGCCAGCCGAGCCGAGGCGCTCAAACAGCAGATCACGGCTAAGCGGGAACAGTGGCTGGAAAGCCGCGACCGGGGCAATGTCGATGCCTGCGCCCTCTGGCTGCCTGAGAAGCAACCAACTGCTGACCCGCTCGAAAGCTTGATTGTCGACCTCTTCGACATCGGCTGTCTGCTGTTTGGCGAATACGTGCAGGCCTCCGGCGCGATCTTCAACTACTACGTCGACCTGCGCCAGATCATTTCCGACCCCAACCTGTTCCATCGAGTGCTCCACGCCTACGCCGACAAGCTGCAGGGCCTTGAATTCGACCGCATCGCCGGCATCCCCTACGGCTCCCTGCCCACCGCCACCGGGCTTTCACTGCAACTGCACAAGCCGCTGATCTATCCCCGCAAAGAGGTGAAGGCCCACGGAGCCCGGCGCCTGATCGAGGGCGATTTCGAGGTGGGCGACCGAGTGGTGGTGGTCGACGACATCTTGATCACAGGCGGCAGCGTGCTGGAGGGCATCGGCAAGCTGGAGAGTTCGGGTCTGGTGGTGCAGGACGTGGTGGTGTTTATCGACCATGGCGGCGACCATGACCGCCGCGCCAGGGAGCGGCTGGCGGCGGCTGGCTACCGATGCCACGCGGTGCTGGACATCTCCCAAATCACCGAGGTGCTGCACCGGGCCGGCCGGCTCAGCGACGCCCAAGCCGAGACCCTCAAGCCGTAGTGTGATTAGTGCGTCTTTGCAACTCCTGGACGCCAACCCGTGCGATGAGCAGTAGCCAGGGACTCACCATCGGGGAACTCGAGGCCAATTATTCGCTCTATTGCAAGGCCCTACGGCTGCTGCTGAAGGAAGGCAAAACCGTAGCCGCCATTCAGCGCACAGTCTGCTGGAGCCGTTTGGAGCAATTGCACATCTGCCTACCTAGTCGCTACAAAGCGCCCGACTACCTCTGTGTAGTGCTGAAACGCGACCTCGGCTGATATTCACCCCAGCTAGAGCAGCGCAACGCGTAGGCGCCCATGAAATCGATCTCAGATCCCTTTCTGCGCCGGCCCGTACTCACCTTGGTGGTGAGCCTGCTGGTGCTGTTGGTCGGGCTGGTGAGTTTACCGCTGCTGCAGGTGGAAAACCTGCCGCCGATTGCTCCCGGCCGGGTCACGGTACGGGCCACATACCCAGGTGCGGGCCCAGAGGTGGTGGAGCAGGGGGTCACCGCCCTGTTGGAGCAACAGCTCAACGGCCTTGAGCGGCTCGACAGCATCCGCTCCACCAGCTCCGCCAACGGCAGCTCCATCACCCTGGGATTCGAGGGCGGCGACCCCGAGCTCAATCAGATCAACACCCAGAACGAAGTAGCGGTGGTAACTCGCCAGCTGCCGGCACCGGTGGCGCGCTTCGGGGTCCAAGTGCGGCGCAGCTCCGACGACCTGCTGATGGTGCTGAGCTTCAGTGCCGATCCCAAGCTCTATGGCGAAACCTTTTTGAGCGGTTGGCTCGATCAGGTGGTGAAAGAAAGGCTGCAGCGGGTACCTGGGGTAGGCAATGTCACCCTTTCCGGCGGCAACAGCCTGGCCTTCAGGCTCTGGCTCAACCCGGCCAAACTCGAGGAGCGCGGCCTCACCATCGCCGAGGTGCGCACTGCCCTGCAGCAGCAAA
>CAZKER010000365.1:0-8667 GCA_964551845.1 uncultured Cyanobium sp. | reverse complement strand
GAGGCTGGCAAATCCCTCAAATTTCGAGGTGCCCATAAGACATAACCGGTTCCATCATGAGCCGATGAAATCCGTTTGTCTTGCCAGGGTGCCGAACTTTTGCCAGCTGAATTTTTGGGTCTGACCAGTTATTTCTACTTCAAAAAGTCGACGCAGTCGCAGCGACCTCTCCTAGCTATTTAATTGGTGGAGGAAGTGGTTGGGAACTTGTGTAGGTGGTCACTCCAGAGCGACTTGAGGCCCTGGATCTCACCATCTGGCTAGGCACAGAGAGTCTCGCTGCCGAGAAGCTGTCCTGCACCCAGAGCACCATCTCCCGCCGCAACCGCGATGTGAAGCGCCTCTTCCAGGTGCAGCGAGTTCGCGACGACCTCACCCTCACCTGGGCCCTTGCGCCCGACAGCCTGCTGCTTGAGATGGAACGCCAGGTGCACCAGCTGCACCGCTGGCTTCAAGCGGACCGACTGCGGATCGAGGCCGATGCCTGGCTAGCGGCGCTGCTGCCGGCGCTGCCCGATCGCTGGATTAGGGGCACCCTTGACGGGCTGGGAGTGGCGCGGCCCCTGGGTCTGCTGCGCGCCCGGGTCATCGACGCCTGGCTTACCTGCAGCAGCCACGACCTGCCCCCTGCCAACGATCCCGATCTGCTGGTGATTGAACTGGTGCGCCTGCCGCTTCTGGTGGTGGCCCATCCTCACCATCCCCTGGTAGGTCGCACCAACCTGCAGCCCCAAGACCTGGCGCGCTTTCCCAGCTTGTCGCTGGGCGATCACCTCTACCCGCGCTTTGCAGCGGCGATCCGCTCCCTGGGACTCTGGACCCAACCGGTGCCGCTGCAGCGCTACAAGCGGGCTAGATGGGAGGGCCTCACCACCGACCAGCTCACCCTCGCCTACGCCAATGCCCTGTCGCTGCTCCTGCCGCCCCAGCTCGAGCCCCTGAAGTACCAACTCCCCCTGGAGGCCAACGTTGCCCTGGTGGTGTCCCGAGATCTGGCCGGGCTGCAGCCCCAGCGCGACCTCTGCCAGCGGCTGCACACCCGCGCGATGGAGCTGCTGGCCCAAGCACCCCAGCCCCTAGTGGCCTAGCCGCCGGGCGGCCCGCAGCAGCTCCGCTGCCGTTGCTGCATACACCTCTTCCGCCTCTGCGGCGCTGCGGCCGATGCAGGTCATGCCGAGCTTGCCGTATTCCGACAGGCAGCCCAGCAGGTGGAAGACGCTGCCGCGCAGCTGGGCCGGATCGAAGTGCAGGCCCGCCTCAGCCACGATGTCGATCAGGTCCACCGGCAGCAGCCCGCGCAGGTGCGGCGCCGTGAGGTTGTCGGTGGCCCTGTAGTGCAGCGCCGGGCCGCTGGGGGCGTGGTAGAGCCCGCTGGTTGGATTCAGGCTGCCGCTAGTAATTGCGCTCAGGGCCATGTAGGGGTGGGTGGTGCCCCCTTGGCGCAGGTTCACTTCGATCGCCTGCAGGTCCCAGCGGTCGCCGAAGCGTCGGGCGATGAAATCCACCGCGTAGCGCTCCAGCGCTCCCTCCGCCGCCAGGGCTTCACCCATCGCCTGGCCATAGCGCATCAACTCCTGCCGGTAGGGAGCGGCCGCCGGAAAGCTGCAGCCGAGGTAGGTCTGGCCGCTGGCGCCACCCAGTATTTGCTCATGGCTCGAAAGCACCTCCACAGCCCCGGGTTGGCCTGTTGCTGTGCCGGGGTGGATCGTGCCCTGCACGCTGGGCGAGCTGAGCTCCTCGCCCCCCTCCAGCCAGGCCTCCACTAGTGCCCCCTGACTAGTCAGCTGCTCCCTCCAGCTTGCTGATGGCATCTGCAAAGCCTCCAGCGCCTGCCGCAACAGCCGCCGCCGTTCGGCGCCGCTGAGCCCGGCTAGTTGCAGGGGTTCGAGGGACAGGGGGGCGTTGCCCTCGCCGCTGAAGCCCTCGTTGAGCTTCACCACGCATTGGCGCAGCTCGGGGTGGGCTTCCCAGAGCTCAGCCGTGGCCTCGGTGAGGTCGTCGAGGTTGTGGGTGAGGGCCGAGCCGGGTGGGTGGGGTACGCCGCAGCGGCTAAAAAGCTCGCGGCTGCCGGCCTTGCTGCCCCAATAGCCCAGGGATGGATCGGTGCCCAGCAGCGGCACCTGCAGCCGCTCCGAGAGCTGTTTTTCCAGCTCGCTCACCACAAAGCAATTGATGAAGCTGCGCCCCGGCCGCAGCAGCTCGGCGATGCGCCCCAGCAGGGCCGGCCGCTCCAGCAGCTTGGCGGTGAGGGGCCGGTTGGAGGCATCGTCAGTGTCGACCAGGTGCAGCCGCCGCCGCGCGTGAGAGGTGGGCACCCCCGGCAGCAACTCCAGCACCGCATCCACCACCAGCTCGCCCAGGGATTTGCTGGTGGCGTACACCATGCGCACCCCCGGATCTCGCAGCCGGATCAGCGAAAACAGCTGCCGCTCCTCGTAGTGATGCACGCCGGTCACCAGGTCCATCTGGCTCTGGTCCATCGACAGCGACGGCACCATCAACACGTCCACATCCGGCCCCTGGGCTCCAGTGCTCTGGCCCCAGTCCGGCTGCAGCTGGGCCTGGAGCTCGCGGAAGCTGAGCATTGTCATGGGAGTTGGGGCAGGATCGAGGTCCAGCCACCATGCTGCCGGCACCATCCCCCAACCCCCATGGCCGTCCCCCTGGTCAGTCCTGCCGTGCGCGCCCTGGGATACCTTGCGGCGCTGCTCACTACCTTGAGCTTTTTCCCTCAGGCTCTCAAGACCCTGCGCAGCGGAGACACCAGCGGCATCTCCTTGCGCATGTATGGCCTGTTCACCGCTGGCATCGCCCTGTGGGCTGTTTACGGGGTCTGCACCGGCGATGGCCCCTTGATCGTGGCCAATCTTGTAACCCTGGTGCCCGCCGGGATTGTGCTGGAGCGCAAGCTGCGCTCCTTAGGCTCCTAGGCGCTGTAGCCCTTGCGGGCCGGGATCGGGTATGCGATGCGGCGGTGGCGCATCCGCCGCCATACCCGCACGAAAGCTCGGATCAGTAGTTCCAGTTCGGCCCGACTGATGCCGCTGTTGGCTAGCTGGTCGTCGTCTTGGCGGGCTTCGATGATGCGGCGCACCATCTGGCGAGCCTCGTTTTCGCTAGTGCCGGGCGGCAGGGAGCGCAGGGCCGCTTCGCAGCCGTCAGCCAGCATCAAGATCGCCGTTTCCCGACTGCGGGGCGCTGGCCCCCGATAGCGGAAGCTTTCCTCGGTCACGGACGGTTGCCGCTCCCGCGCCTGGTGCAAGAAATAGCCCATCTTCAAAGTGCCCTGGTGCTCAGGGATGAAGTCAGCCAGGGGCCGCGGCAGCCGGTAGCGGCGAGCCAGCTTCAGCCCCTCGTCCACGTGGGCCTGCAGGATGCCAGCACTTGCAAAGGGATCGTCAAGGGTGTCGTGCGGGTTGTTGCCCTCCTTCTGGTTCTCGATAAACCACTCGGGGCCATGCAGCTTGCCCACATCGTGATAGAGCGCCCCGGTGCGTACCAGGTCGATGTCGGCCTGTATGGCCCGGGCCCCCTCCTCCGCTAGGCCGGCGATCATCAAGGTGTGCTCGAAGGTGCCTGGCGCTTCCACCGAGAGCCGCCGCAGTAGGGGTCGTTGCAGGTCGGCCAGCTCCATCAACCGCGCCCGCGTCACCAGGCCAAAGAAGGTTTCCACCAGCGGCGCCAGCAGCAGGCCCGCCATCAGCAGCCCGCCTAGTAGCAGGGCTTCGCTCATCAGGTCCACCTGGGCTACCGCCCCCGGCCCCTGCAGCCGCCATTGCAGTAGTAGCCACTGCAGCAGCAGGCCCGCACCCGGCAGCAGCACCGCCAGTTGCAGCAGTTCGGCCCGGCTGCGCTGCCGTCCGGCCGCCAGTGCCGCCACGCTGCCCACCGTCGCCGCCACCAGCAGCCGCATCCCTGTGAGAGCTGTGATCGGCATTGGCCACAGGAAGCTGGCTGCGGCTAGCCAGGCCAAGCCGCAGGGGGTGCCCAGGCCCTGGGCCAGCAGCAACGCTGGTGGCACCAGCAGCACCAGTGGACTCGCCAGCGGGCCCAGCCACAGTGCAAAACCCTGCACCACCAGCAATGCCCCCAGGGCCAGCAGCGCTTGTCGCGGCTCCAGGCAGGCCCGCCAGCGGCGCTGCACCAGCACCAGCACCCCCGCCATAGCCAGAGCTTCCAGAAAGTGACCAAGCCAGGCGAGGGGCCGCGGCCGCCGGTTCACCAGGCCGAAGTAATCGAGCACGTCAAAGGCCTGGGGATTGATCGTGTCGCCCTGGCGGGTGATCAGGTCACCCTGCTGCACCGTGATCGTGGGGATCCCCTGCTGGGTGATTAGCGCCTCGATGCGCCGCTGGCTTAGCACCGGATCACTGCGCAGGTTGGAGTTGCCCTGCAGAGAGCTGGACAAAAGCCGTGCCCCCAGCCCTCGCGGCAGTGGTGCCAGGGGCTCGAGCTGCAGGGTGGCCGCCTGCAGCAGCTGGCCTTCTGCCAACCCAGGTGCCAGTCCCTGGCTGAGCATGCGTAGCTGGGCTTGGCGCACCTCTCGAGCCCAGGCCGTGAGCTGGTCTCCACCCGCGCCACGCAGCCAGTTGCGCTCCTCGGCGGTGATTGCCAACGGTTCGATGCGCTGTTGGTCTGATTTGGCCTGCTGCTCTACCGCCTGCAGGCCCTGTTCCAACTTCTGGCGCAGCTGGCGGTTGGCCTGCTCGTCTACCACCTGCACCGTGCTGCGGGGCACCAACTCCTGGCGCCGTTCCTCGAGGGCGCTGCTGTCCACCACTACTGCCGCCTGCGGCGCCCGGGCAGTGAAGGGAGCGTCCATGCCGGGGCGCAGGTTGGGCTCCGTCAGCCAGGGCCAACTCGACACCAACGCCACTAGGGCGCACATCAGCAGTATTAAAACCGTGTCGCGGTTGCGCCAGATCCCCGGCGACTGCCGCGGATACTCCAGCCGCAACAGCTGCCGCCACAGGGATCGCAGCTGCCTTAACACCATTTCAAAACGCTAGCGGGCCCTAGACCACTTGAGATTGCAAGCTGGGGAGTCGTGCTTGATTTCTGCGCCATGGCCACCCGTCTGGACGGCCGCCAGCTTGCCGGCGAGATCGAACTCAGATTGCAGGCGACGATCGCTGAGCGACTGGCCGCCGTGGGCCGTCCGCCCGGTTTGGCGGTGTTGCGGGTGGGCGACGACCCCGCCAGTGGCGTTTATGTCGCAAACAAGGAGAAGGCCTGTGCTCGGGTGGGCATCAACAGCCTGGGCGCTCACCTGGATGCTGGCTCCACTGCGGCCGAGGTGCTGGCGGCTGTGCAGCGCCTCAATGCCGACCCCTCCTGCGACGGCATCTTGCTGCAGCTGCCCTTGCCTGCCGGTCTCGACGAGGGGCCCCTACTGCTAGCGATCGACCCGGAGAAGGATGCCGATGGGCTGCATACCCTCAACCTGGGCCGGCTGCTTAAGGGCGAGCCGGGGCCGCGCAGCTGTACCCCCGCTGGCGTGATGGCCCTGCTGGCTCGCTATGGCGTGGCCCTGTCAGGGAAACGGGCGGTGGTGGTCGGTCGCAGCATCCTGGTGGGCCAGCCGATGGCGCTAATGCTCCAGGCGGCTGATGCCACCGTGAGCGTGGCTCACTCCCGCACCGCTGATCTGGCAGCCCTCACCCGCCAGGCCGATGTGTTGGTGGTGGCCGCCGGGCGGCCCCGGATGGTGGGCGCCGAGCACGTGAAACCTGGTGTGGTGGTGGTGGATGTGGGCATTCACCGCGTCGAGGGCGGACTCTGCGGCGATGTGTGCTTCGAGGAGGTGGAGCCGCTTGCCAGCGCCATCAGCCCCGTGCCCGGCGGCGTCGGCCCGATGACAGTCACCATGCTGCTGGTGAACACCGTGGTGGCCTGGTGCCGCCGCTACGGCGTAGCCCACGACCTAGGCGATCTGGTGCCCTGACAGCGCTGGTGTTTGGGCTGCCGGTTGCGGTGCCGGATCGATGTTTTTTGAAAGTGTCATCGATTATGTAGATCTGTAGATAATCGGCACAGAGGTTGATCTGAAGGAAGGTTCGCCGCTGCTCGCCACCCCGCCTGAGAGAATCCCGCCAGATCAGGCCCCTGGCCGAAGCTCCATGACCGCGGTGGACTCCAGCCCCTTTGACTTCGCCGCTTATCTGGAGGCGGCTCGCCTGCGGGTGGAGGCTGCCCTTGATGGCTCGCTGGGGCCGGAGCGGCCCGAATCCCTGCGCGAGGCAATGCGTTATTCCCTACTAGCTGGTGGCAAACGGCTGCGGCCGATTCTCTGCCTGGCGGCCTGTGAGCTGGCCGGCGGCGCTAGCGAGTTGGCCCTGCCCACGGCCGTGGCCCTGGAGATGGTGCACACCATGTCGCTGATCCACGACGATCTGCCGGCTATGGACAACGACGACCTGCGCCGCGGCCGCCCCACTAACCACAAGGTGTATGGCGAAGCCAACGCCATCCTGGCCGGGGATGCCCTTCTCACTCGTGCCTTTGAGATGGTGGCGCTGCGCAGCCCGGGCGTGCCGGCCGAGCGTTTGCTGGCGGTGGTGGGAGAGCTATCCCTGGCTTCCGGCGCCCCTGGCCTGGTGGGCGGTCAGGTGGTGGACCTTGAGTGTGAGGCCAAATCAGTTGACCTCGACACGCTCGAATACATCCACCTGCACAAAACTGGTGCCCTGCTACGGGCTTGCGTGCTCACCGGCGCCCTGATTGCCGGTGCCCCTGAGGCCCTGCTGGCGGCCCTGCGCACCTACGCCCGCGGCATTGGTTTGGCCTTTCAGATCATCGACGACATCCTTGATGTGACCGCCAGCAGCGAGGTGCTCGGCAAAACCGCCGGCAAGGATCTCACCGCCGACAAAACCACCTACCCCAAGCTGCTGGGTTTAGAGGAATCGCGTCAGCGGGCTGATGCCCTGGTGGCCGAGGCCAAGGCCGCTCTGGCGCCCTTCGCCGATGGCGATCAGGACCCGCTCAAGGCCGCGCCCCTCCTCGCCCTGGCCGACTACATCACGAGCCGCGACCGATGAGTAGCCCCGTGCTGATAAGCGTGTTCGACAACGGTGTGTTGTGGTGGGGCCTGGCGGCCTGCGGCGTTGCTCAGCTCTCCAAGCTGGTGATCGAGCTGGTGGTGCACCGCCGCTGGAATCCGCGTGTGCTGGTGGAAACCGGCGGCATGCCCTCAAGCCACTCGGCCTTGCTCACCGGCACCACGGCTGCTCTGGGTTGGGTGCAGGGCTTTGAAGGGCCCCTGTTTGCCCTGGCGGCCGTGCTTTGTTTTGTGGTTCTTTACGACGCCTCCGGCGTGCGCCGCGCCGCTGGCCTCACCGCTGCCCGTGTCAATGAAATAGGACCTGACAACAAGCCTCTGAAGGAAAATCTGGGCCACACCCGACTGGAGGTGCTGATCGGTGCCCTGATGGGTCCGCTGGTGGCCTTGCCCGGCCTGGTGTTGGCGGGTTCGCCGCTGCATCTGGCCCAGGGCCTTGGCTGGTTCACTGCGGTTGGCTGAAGCGGTTGGCTGATATCGGCGCACCATCTCCGCCCCTCACCGCCGATCAGCAAGTAGCCGCTGCTGCCTTTGCCGATTGGCTCGCCGCTCCCGTGGATGGCGCGCCGTTTGTACTCAGCGGCTACGCCGGCACCGGCAAAACCTTTCTTTCGATGCGATTTTTGGCCCAGGTGGAGGCCACTGGCCTCTGCTGGACCGTGGTGGCTCCCACCCACAAGGCCGTGGGTGTGCTGCGCTCGCACCTGGCGGGGGCTGGCCTATCGCCCACCTGGTTTCCCTCCACCATTCACAGGCTGCTGCGGCTCAAGCTGCGGCGCCAGCGCGATATCGAGCGCTGCGAGGAAACCGAGCAAACCGCCGTAGCCCTCGAGCACCTGGGTCTGGTGCTGATCGATGAGGCCTCGATGGTCGACAGCACCCTGCTCGAGATCAGCTTGCGCTGCGCCCACCCGTTTCGTACCCGGCTGGTGTTTGTGGGCGATCCGGCCCAGTTGCCGCCGGTTGGTGAACCCGTGAGCCCGGTGTTCAGCCTGGGCCGGGCCAGCCGAGCCGAGCTACGCCAGGTGGTGCGTCACCAGGGGCCGGTGTTGCGCCTGGCCTCGGGTTTACGCCAGGGCGACCTGCCCTGCCGCCGCCCGCCGCCGCTGCCGCCGATCCGCAGCGCCAGCGGCCAGGTGGCCCTGCTGGAGCGCGGCGCTTGGCTGGAAGCTGCCCAGGCCGCCCTGCGCCGCAGTGCCGAAACCGACAACCCCGACCTGGCCCGCATCCTCTGTTACACCAACCGCTCCCTCGAGCAGCTGGTGCCGATCGCTCGCCGGGCTTTGCATGGCGAAATGGCCGACCAGCTGCCGGTGCTGCCCGGCGAGGTGTTGATCACTCGCGCTGCCGTGATGGCGCCCGCCTGCCGCGAGGGTGAAGATGCCGCCGAGGAGCCCGACATGCTGCTGGGCTCCAACCGGGAGCTGGTGGTGCGCGATGTCATCCCCGATCGCTGCGACCTGGCCGATTTCGGCGTTACTGATGCGCCGGTGATCGACACCCTCACCGCCCGGGTCGAGGCCGGTGATAGCCAGCTGAGCCTGCGGCTACTACCGCCCCTGGGTTCGGCGGCCCGGATCGCCCTCGAGGCTGTGTTGGCCCGCCTA
>CAZKER010000364.1:0-3229 GCA_964551845.1 uncultured Cyanobium sp. | reverse complement strand
AGCGGTCAGTTGGGCGCGATGCAGTCAACAGCGTTTACGCCGCACGGACGATGCATCCCGATCCCTAAGGTCTCTAGGGCCCCAATGGCCCGATCCATTCCACTTGCCTTGCGGCAGCCTCATTGACTCCACCTGTTTCCTTGTCGTCCCGGGCTTCCGTGAAGCTCTCCCCATCAGCTCCCACCTATCCCAGTAAGGCTGAGCTGCTGGCCTGCCTGCCCTCCGAGTTAACCAGGATTAACCCGATCAAGGCCTGGGGAAGCCTGGCCATGTCCCTGGGCCTGTCTGTCCTTGCCTATGGGATGGGAACCCTGATCCCCCTGCAGCTAAGTGCTGCACCCCTCTGGCTGCTTTACGCCTTAGTCACTGGAACAGTGGCAGGAGGCTGCTGGGTCATTGCTCACGAGTGTGGCCACCGCGCCTTCCACCCCAATCCCCGCATCGAAGCCGTGGTGGGCTTTGTGCTCCACAGCCTGCTACTAGTTCCCTATTTCAGCTGGCAGCGCAGCCATGCGGTGCATCACGCCAACTGCAACCACCTGGAAGGCGGTGAAACCCATGTGCCGCCGCGCTCTACTTCCAGCTCGGGGCGATTCGTGACCGGAGTAAGGGAACTGCTGGGGCAGCGACTTTTCGGCCTTATCTCGCTTTTCACCCACCTGGTGCTTGGTTGGCCGCTCTATCTGTTGCTTGGTGTTGCCGGCGGCGAAGCCTACGGGGCCCCCACCTCTCATTTCACGACCGCAGCGCTCTTCCGCAAGGGCAGTCGCCACTTGTTCCCAGACTCCTGCCGTCGCCTGATGCTGGTCTCCAACATCGGCCTGCTGGCAATGGTGGCGGCACTGGTGATGGCCTCCATTCACTTCTCCCCGGCGCGAGTGCTTTTGGTTTATGGGCTGCCCTATCTAGTCATCAACGCTTGGCTGGTTGGTTACACCTGGCTGCAGCACACCGATATCGATATCCCCCACTTTTCCTCCAACGATTGGAATTGGGCCAAAGGTGCCTTACAGACGGTGGATCGTCCTTATGGGCCACTGCTGAACCTGCTGCATCACGGCATCGGCTCCACCCATGTATGCCATCACATCAACCCAAGGATTCCCCACTACAACGCCTGGCAGGCCAGCGCCCTGCTCAAACAGCGCTTCCCCGACTTGGTGCGCTACGACCCCACCCCCATCCACCTAGCTTTATGGCGCGTTGCTACTCGCTGTTCCGTAGTCAGTCAAAGGGGAGTGGATGGTGGCTTTTTCTATCAACCCAGACCATCTAACTAAACCTGCCTTGTAATTCTATAAAAAAAGCCCGGGGCTATCGCTCCGGGCTTTTTAAGGTGAGATGTAGAAAAACTCTCTGTATTTAGCTAGAGATAAACGAGCTTTGGAAACCAGCTCATTTGGACGGCTCAGCCCAAAGGCAATAGCCGTGATGAAATCGGCGCCGATGCCAATCAACCAAGGCCGAGTTGGGCTGCGATGCTTTGACCAGTCAGTATCTCTGTTCCCAAACCGATCACAAAGCCCATCATGGCCAAACGGCCATTCCAGGTTTCGGCAAATGCTACGAAGCCAAAACGGGGGGTGGAATCGGCCATGGCTGTTGAGGAATGTTTCAGCAACTATAACTGATTGTAAAGACGCCCAGCCCCGCCCCCATGTTGAAAGCAAGCGAAGAGCTGCTGAGCCTGTTGCGTCGTGGCGCCAGGGGGGAGGCCCAGCGCCAGGAGTCGCGGGTAAGAGAGCTGATTCTCGAGCTCGAGCGCACCACTCCTGCAGATCTCGCCGCCCCAGGCGCCCTCGAGCTGCTGGAAGGGGTCTGGGAGTTGCGCTGGAGCAGCAGTAGCCAGCCCTATCTACAGGCGGTGCCCTGGCTGGAAAACCTGCAGGTACTGGCCCCATCCCAGGGTCGGGCATTGAACCTACTGAGGCCGCCCGGTTTGCTCACCGCCCTCGGTGGCATAGCTGTAGAGGCCAGCATCAGCATTGATAGCAGCGGCAGCAGCAGCTCATCGCCACACCAGCGGGTGCAGGTGCGCTTCCAGCGGGGTGGCTGGCGGGGGCCCCTGCTCGGGGCCACACGCTTGCAGCTGCAACGTCAGGTGCAGCAAAGCATTCCAGCCTGGCTTGACATCACCGTGCTTTCTCCAGAGCTGAGGCTCTGCCGCGGCAATGCCGGCACAATTTTTGCCCTGCTGCGTCGCCCCGATCTTGCCGTTGAAGATTTTTTAGCCACTTGAATGCCCAACCCAACCGGTGCCGTTAAGCACCACGATCGGTTCGTTCAACAATAAAAAGCTGTGTCAGACACCTCACGCCTGCGTAGCTCTCTGGTGCTGGCGGCAGACAATCCCTCAGACCTGGCAAGGTTTTACGCAAATCTGCTGGCAGTAACGCCCCTACAAGGCCAGGGCCCCAGCCATTGGCGAGTGCCCTGGCCCGCCGGTGGCTTCTTGGAGATCTATGCCCCATCCCAGAGCCGGCCCCAGCCGCGGCAATCGGGTCGTCTGGCAGCGTGCCTGCAGCGCAGCCTTGCTGGCAGTAACCGCCAACAAGAGGCAATGGCACTGTTGCAGGCCTGGCTGGCGCAAGCTATTCAGCTTGGTGCTTGCTTGCAGGAAGTTCCGCGGCAGGAAGCTTTCGGAGCGGAGGCCTGGCTACTGGATCCAGAGGCAAACAGGCTGCTGCTTCTGGTGCAGACCCAGATCAACTAGGTCGGGTATAGGGCCCAAACACAACAGCGCACTCGGCGCCACAGCGGGCGCCCAGGCTGATGGCAGCGGCCGCGGTCCAACCAGCCGCAAGCCCCGCCGTGACCCCGGCGGCAAAGCTGTCGCCGCAGCCATAGCTGTCTACTGGTGCACCCACCAGGGCCTGGGCCGCGAAGCGCCCGCCAGGTTCGCTCCAGCCACCAGCAGCCCCCTCGGTGGCGATCCGCAGTCGCGGGGGGCGCGATAGAGCAGCGGCAGGCACCTGCTCACCGGGATCGAGGGCGCTGCCGATCAAGGCGTCACAGGTCACCCCGCTGGCTTCCAACAGCGGCAAGCCAACTCGTGGGGTGGCACCAAGCAGCCGGGCGCGGCGGCAGTGCTGCAGTGCTGCCACATCAGCTGCGGTCACAAAGACGCCATCGCAGGCAGCCAGATCACCCCAGGGGAGTGAATCGCTGGCCGATGGCGCCAGCCGTTCACCAATCACGGTGATACCTCGGTCGCCAGAGCGGTCCACAA
>CAZKER010000363.1:0-6083 GCA_964551845.1 uncultured Cyanobium sp. | reverse complement strand
CCGGTAGAGCAGGGTCCAGGCCTGCTTGAGCTGCTCAAACTGCTGGCCGTCATCTTGCTCAACCAGGCCGCTGCGCCGCAGCCCAATTTTGTTGAGGGCCCTGACGCGGGAGGGATGGCCCTCCACGAGCGTGAATGGCGGCACATCCCGCTCGATGCGGCTCATGCCCCCCACCATGGCCAGGGTCCCGATATGGACAAACTGGTGAATACCGAGCACGCCGCCGATCACAGCCCGATCGCCGATCACCACATGGCCTGCCACTGCCACCCCGTTGGCGATCACGATCCGGTCGCCTAGATCGCAGTTGTGGCCCAGATGGCAATAGGCCATAAGCAGATTGCCGCTACCAAGCCGCGTCTGTTGATGGCCCGTAGTGGCCCGATTAATGGTGACGCACTCCCTGATGGTGTTCTCATCGCCAAGCACCACCTCGGTGGGATCCCCCGTGTACTTGAGATCCTGGGGCTCAAGGCCGATGCAGGCCCCGGGAAATATGCGGTTATCGCGGCCCATTCGCACCCGGCCATCAAGAACCACATGGGGACCGATGCGGCAGCCAGCACCAAGCTCCACCTGGGGGCCGATCACGGCATAAGGACCTACTTCAACGCCGTCAGCCAGCTGGGCTTTGGGATCGACAACAGCCGTGGGATGGATGGTCGTGGCCATCAGTCCACCAGCGAGAACATCAGTTCCCCAGAGCAGACCAGCAGGCCATCCACGCTGGCTTCAGCCTTGACCTTGCCGAAACGGCGGCGTTTGAGGCTCAGCAGCTCGCAGGTGATCACTAGCTGGTCCCCAGGCACCACCGGACGACGAAACCGCACGCCGTCAATGCCAGCAAAAACGAAAAGCCCCTTCGGCAGATCGGGCATCTGGGTGACAATCAGCCCACCCACTTGGGCCATGGCCTCAACGATCAACACACCAGGCATCAGGGGTCGACCGGGGAAATGGCCTTGAAACTGGGGTTCGTTGAAGGTGACGTTCTTGATCGCCACAGCGCGCTTGCCCGGCTCATGCTCGATCACCCGATCTACTAGGGCAAAGGGGTAGCGATGGGGGAGCAGTCCCTGAATCTGCTCGCTGGTGAGGATCACCGCCGCGGTGGGATCCGAAGACACGGGCGCGGTGGACTCAGAAAGCGGTGGGCTGGCGTCAGACAAGGGCATCAACTAGACGGAGAACTGGTGGGGGAGGAGCTGGAAAGGCCGGCCAAGGCCGTGGCCATAGAGGTGTGGAGCCCGTGGGAGCCGCGGTAGGCGAACACTTGGGCGCGGGGCAATCCGATCAGCGCCAGGTCTCCCAACAAGTCCAGGATTTTATGGCGCACTGGTTCCTCCACAAATCTCAGCGGCGGATTGAGCCAGGTGTCGCCATCACACACAAGAGCGTTCTCGAGGCAGCCACCCTGGATCAGGCCAGCCGCCCGCAGCTGTTCCACCTGGGAGCGCAGCCCGAAAGTGCGAGCCGGGGCAATCTGCTCAACAAAAATGCTGGGAGACAAATCGAGTGAAAACAGTTGGCGGCCAATGGCCGCATCGGCAAATTCAATCGCAGCACCCAGGCGCAAGCCGGCATGGGGCAGGGCCGTGGCAAAGCTGACGCCGCTTCTCACCGTGAGCGGCAGCTCCAGCTCCAGCGCGGCCGGCGCAACCGGCAGGGCCTGAAGGCCCGCCTCGCTTAGCGCCTCGACCCAGGGCAAGGCCGAGCCATCCAAAAGGGGGATCTCCTCGCCGCACACAAGAATTTCAGCCTGAGTCACACCGGTGCCGGCCAGGGCAGCCAGCAGATGCTCAACCGTGGCCAGGCGGCGTTGGTCTAGCCGCAAGGCTGTACACAATTGGGTGTCGCTCACCTGATCAGGCGCCAAACGGATCAGGGGAAGCTCGGGGGCATCAAGCCAGCCGACCCAGTAGCCCGGCCGCTGCGATGGCTGTAATCGCACCTGGGTCTGTTGACCACTGTGCAGTCCTACCCCCCGCAGTTGCACCGATTGCCGCAGGGTCCAGGCACCGGAATAATCACTGGGCCATTGCGCCACTAGAACTTCCAGCCCACGCCCAAGTTGAATCGCCAATCACTGGAGAAGTCCTGGGTGGCAACTTCCAGTCGCAGAGGCCCCACTGGTGTAGTCACGATTAGGCCAACACCAGGGGAATAGCCCTCACCCTTCTTGCCAAGTAAGCCGCCAGGGTTGCCAGGAATGTCTGCCTGAGTACCAAAAGTGGTGCCAGCGTCAAAGAAGATCTCACCACTAATGATGCTAAAGATCGGGAAGCGGTATTCAATCGTGGCCTCAGCAAAACTTTTGCCGACTCCCAAATCACAGTCGTAGTAACCACGCACAGAGTTGCCTCCACCCAGACAGAAAGCCTCGTAGGGCGGAATATCACTGCCCACCAAAGTTCCTGCCGAAACCTGGAAAGCCAGTGCCTGCCTACAATCTTCAGCCTCACCCGGCTTAGGACGGCAACCTTTGAAAATCTTCAGCCACTTCACAGGAATGTAATGGGTGAAGCTGCCGCGAACGCGGTTGAAAGTTGGGGAATTCTCGCCAACTGAAATGAATTGCTCGGTGCCGAGGCTCAGAAAATTACCCTTGGTGGGATTGCGGGGGTCGTTAAGAGTGCTGTAAGTAGCTCCGACCCGAAAACTTACAAGTTGGTTTTCAGAGGCGCAATTAAAGGCAAGACAAATGACCTGATTACTAGGAACCGTATCAGGAGATGTCGTAGCACCAACCACCCCGTAGGAGTATTTATTACCGGAAAAATCCATCGGCGTGACTTCTTGCCCACCAAAGGAGAGAATCAGATTCCAGGGAGCCTTCTTGTAGGGATTGCCACCATTAAGTGGTCGCACAAACTGAACATTGGCGCCGATTCGCTGAATCGCGACAGTATCAAAGTTTGTGGTTACAGTTTCGGTGCCATTGTTATTTACAGTTCGACTGGTGACTACATCAAAATCGGCCCCATCAAAGTTCTGCAACTCATAGGTAAAGGAGTTGTTCTCGTTCTGGAACAACTGGGGAACTTCACGACTGAAGAAGAAGCGAGCCCGGAAGGAAGTTCGGTATTTGTTGTCCTTGATCCAGGGATCGGTGAAGGTGACATCGCCAAGCCCGCCGTACTGGCCGTAAGAAATGTTGGTGCCCAAGTCCCAGGCCCGACCAAACAGGTTGCTGTCCTGCAACTGGATCTGACCAAACACGCCCTGGCTCTGGCTGTAGCCCAGGCCGCCTGACAAAGAACCGCTGGACTGCTCGACAATGCCAAGCACAATCACAACCTTGCCAGGCTCGGCCGGCACAGGCTTGAGCGTCACCTTGACATCACTGAACAGGCCCGTGCCGTAGATGCGCTTGATGTCCTCTTCCAGCTCGCGGCGGTTGAACACCTGTCCGGGGCGCAAGGACACCTCCCGGGTCACAACCCAAGGCTTGGTCTTGCCCCTAATTGGTTCGCCCTTGTCGTTTGTGGCAGAGCCCTCCTTGTTGAGAAACTGGACCTCAACCCCCTCAACGGTGCCCTGGCGAACCAGCAGCTCCACCACCCCCTCCGGGCTGACCCGGCTAGGGCCGGTAATCCTCGCCAGGGAATAGCCCTGGTCTGCGTACCAGCGCTGCAACTCCTGCATGCGGGTCTGCAGGGTGTTGAGGTTGAGGGTCTTGCCGAAGTCAGCGGCGAAGGTGTCCTTGACCACCTGCTCCGGCAGCTTCAGATCGGCTGGGTCAAGTTTGACCTGCTGCAGCACGGGGTTGGCTACCACCACCACCACCAGCCGCACGCCCAGCGGACCGTCGACAGGCTGGATCCGCACATCGGAGAACCAGCCGCTGGCATAGATCGCTGAAAGGTCGTTCTGCAGCTCGTTGCGGGTAACCCGCGAACCCGGGGTCGCCGCCATAGCGGCATAGGCGGCCAACTCAAGCCGCTCCCGCTCAGGGTGGTCTTGGAGCCCTTCGATCACCACCTCAGCGATCAAAACCTTGGGTTCAGCTTTGGCAGGAGGCTCGGCTACCGGGGCGGACTGGGCAGGGAATGGCGTCTGTGGAGCGGGCTGGGTGGGCGCCGGTGCCTGGCTGGCCGGATCCGCCAATGGATTGTCCACCTGTTGAGAAGCAGGTTGGGCAAGGGCCGGGCTCGCCGAGAGGAGGGCGGCGCCCATCAGGGGCCAAACAGCCTTCAAACTCAGCAATCCGGCCATGGGGAGGGGGGTAGCGGAGCGGACAGGCCGCAAATTCTGCTGACCTTACCGGTAGACCCTGGGTTCAGGACAGGCCCCTTGGACCCGTTTGAGGACCTCCCCGTAGGCCTCGACAACACCGCCTAAATCCTGTCGGAATCGATCCTTGTCCAAAATCCGATCCTGGCTATCGAGCACCGCCCGATCCCAGAGGCGACAGGTGTCAGGACTGATCTCATCGGCAACCACCAGTTCACCGCTGGCTGTATGCCCCAATTCGATCTTGAAATCCACCAGTTGCAGGCCAATCGAATCAAACAGTGCCAGCAGTTCGCTGTTCACCTGACGGGCCAGAACCTCCAGCTGGCAGCGCTGCTCGGGGGTCACCAAACCCAACTGCTCAAGGCGGGCTTCGGTGAGCAGGGGATCGCCGAAGCCATCGTCCTTGTAATAGAGATCAAGCAAGGGCGGCTCCAGCGGCGTGCCTGGCTCGATGGGCATCTGCTTGCAAAGCGAACCCGCAGCCACATTTCGGATCACCACTTCGATCGGGATCACCCTCACTGGACGGGCCAGCATCCAGCGGCTGCCGTCGACCCCGAGGTAATGGGTGGGCACGCCCCGCGCGGCCAGATATTCAAAAAGCAAGGCCGAAATTCGGCAGTTCAACTCTCCCTTTCCCGCCAGTTGGGCCTTCTTAAGAGCGTTGAAGGCAGTGGCATCATCTTTATATTCAACGGCCACCAGGTCAGGCTGATCAGTGGCGTAAACCCGTTTTGCCTTGCCTTCGTAGAGCAGGGAACCAAGGTTGTAGGCCGTCATGGCTGGGGATCGGGGTACTGGGGTGGGGAGGCATGGCCGCTGGGGGAGCGGGGGGAGCGCAGTTGGCGCTCCAGGTCACCCTGCCGGGACAGGGCCGCCGGATCCCGACGTTGCAACAGCCATTCACCGTAGGCATCGTCAATGCGGGCGCTAAGGCGCAGGCGCCGCTCCGTGGCTCGGGCGACTTGCTCCGGTGTGCTGCCAGCCAGGGCCAATTGCTGGTCGAGGATCTCGGCTACCAGCCCCCAGCTGCCTGAGGCCGCAGCCTGCTCGAGAGCCAGCTCCAGCAGGCGCTCCTGCTGGGCGGCTGGCAGTCCTTCAAGCAGCGCCACCGCCTGGGCCAACCGGGCCGCCGTCGCTACTCCGGGCTGGGCACTGCTGACCAACACCTCGGCGGCCCGTTGCCGTTGACCCAGGCTTTCGAGATGGCCCGCCAGCAGATCCAGGGCTGGGCGATTCACTGGGGTGCCGTCCTGGCGCTGGCCCACCTGTAGCTCCAGCAACGCCAATCGCCCGAGGTTGCCAGCCGCAAGCCGCTCCAGGGCATCGGCCGCCAGCTGGTGATACAGGCCCGCCTGGGCAGCACGCCACTGCAGCACTAGCCACTGGGTCCGCTCGGCACCTGGCGCCGGTCCCACCCGCCCAAGCACCTGCAGAGCCCCATCAGGGGCCTGGCAGCTCAACAGGCTGTGGGCATTAGCCAGCACCACCGCCAGAGGTTGGGGAGCGGGGTGGATCGTGAGCAACCGCTGTTGCAGCTGGCGCAACAGTGGCCCATCGCGCCGCCCCACGGCACTGACGCACGCAGCATCGAGGGCACTTAGATCTCCATCGCGCAGCAGGGCGACCAGGGCAGGATCGGCGCTAGCTGGCCTGGTTGCCGCGGCGCCTGCCGCAGAAGCGCAAGCGAGGGCCACGGCAGCCAGCGCCGCGCCAAAAATCGGGAACAGCCGAGCCCGGGGGGAGAATGGCGCTGGCATTGCCGGCATGTCGAGAAACAGGGCTCGGCGGCCCCCCGCAGCACGGTTCAACTTAAGAGCTATCTGCCCCCCCCCCCCCCACCCCCC
>CAZKER010000362.1:0-1763 GCA_964551845.1 uncultured Cyanobium sp. | reverse complement strand
CACCAGGATGTCGGCAAACAGATGGGGAAAGTTGGTGACCGAATAGATGACGCTGAACCAGAAGTGGATCCGCCGCCAGGGTCGCCAGCGCGCCTCTGGAGCCACTGCAGTTGCGGCATAGGCGATGAGCACGATTGCGATCAGCGGCAGCAGGAAGTAGCCGAGCATCGCTCCAAATAGCCAGGGCAGAGCTCCTTCGTGCAACTGGCTGTGGATTTCCGGCGACTGGCCGTGGAATAGGGGCATCAGGCCTAAGTCCACGTGGAAGAGCATCGCTAGCAGCCAGGCGATCCAGAGGGTGATCAGCCGCAGGGCATGGTTGATCGATGCGTTCATTATCTGACCGGGTCAGCTAAGGGTGATGGGGCAGAGCTTCATGCGCTCCTGTACGTAAACGATTCCATTCACGCTCTCTGGCATTCGCCACCAGGTATTAGTGCTGGCAGAGGAGCAGCGACATCAGGTAGAGGCGGAAGCCCGGCATCGTGAGGCTGAACTGCTGCGCAGCCGAAACTGAAAGTTGGGTTCACTCATGCTGGGCCGGCATTGGCGAAGAAGAGAAAGGTCGAAGGGACCCCGATGGCAACGGAGCGACCTGGCGGCTGGCGGCCTGCTTGGCAAGGCTGAGCGGATGGTCATGGCGTCGCCAGGCCTCGAAGCCGGTGAGCAGGGCCGATCCGATCAGCAGGGCTGAGAACCCTTGGCGCAGCCGCAGTTCTGGCAGGTGAGGCGCAAGTCGCTGGCCAATGACCGCGCCAACGGCGCCACCGCCGATCAACGGCAAGATCAGCGCTAGATGGGCTGCTGGCCAGTGGCCCAGGGCGGCAAAAGCCACCAGAGAGTTGAGGCTGATCAGCACCAGGCTTGTGCCGCTGGCTAGTTGCATCGGCAGGCCAGCCAGCAGCACGAGGGCCGGCACGATCGCGAAGCCACCGCCGACCCCGGCGATGCCTGTGAGCAGACCCACCAGCACGCCTTGGCCAGCCAGAGCCACGGGCGAACCTGCTGATCTTCTGTCGCCGGAGGGCTGGGCCAGAGCACGAGGGCGGACCATCAGCCAGGAGGCCAGCAGAGCCGCTGCCGCGAGTATCCCAAGCTGCGCCGGCTCCGGGATGAGACCGGCCTTCACCAGCGAGCCGCCGATCCAGCTGCCCGCCAGGGCCGGGAGACCCAGAATCAGGGCCGGCTTGATCGCGACCTGGCGGCGGCGAAGGTAGGGCCCCAAGTTGCCGAGGGCGAGCAGGGTGACGACCAGCAGTGAGAGCGGTACGGCGACCTTGGTGGGCAGGGCTGCGCCACTTACCAGCAGGGGAAGCAGCAAGATCGAGCCACCAGCCCCCAGCACCGCCAGCAGGAAGCCGATCAAGGCACCACCCGCGAGCAGCAGCACTGTGAGTGAGGTGATCATTCCCCCTGTGATCCGATCGACACCTGGTTCCAGGGCTTGGCGGCCAGTAGCCGGGCCATGCCGCAAAAGCCACTGATGCCCGCGAAGGTGAGGCCGGCGCCCACAAAGCCACTCAGCCAGACCCAGCCTGGCGCCACGGTCTGACTCAGGATCACCCCCAGCAGCACCAGGCTGCCGGCCGCAATCTGTACCTGGCGCATCAACGGCAGCGGTGCGCCCTTGAACTTGCGAACCTCATAACCGGCCTGCTGCCAGGCGGGCAGACCACCCATCAGGTCGGCCACCGGGTGGGGATGGCCCTGCTGGAGCAGCTGGGTCAATGCCCTGGCGCTGCGGTTGCCGCTCTGGCAAACCA
>CAZKER010000361.1:0-13451 GCA_964551845.1 uncultured Cyanobium sp. | reverse complement strand
TGAGCCAGTTGCGGCTGAACCCGAAGCCACCCGCCAGCTCTGTGCAGCAGGTGATGCAGCGCAGCTGGGGACCCAGCACACGCTTGGCGAGATCGAAGTGCCCCCGGTTGGTGTGGGGATGGGTGGAGATCAGCACGTCAGGGCGAAAGACCCGCAACTGGCGGATCAGGTAGCGGCGCCCAAACAGCACGGTGCCCGGCTTGATCAGGTCTTCCAGCTCCATGGCCCGCCAATAGAGCTGGTGCAGCCAGGGGCGACGACGCTGGATCCAGTTGTAGAGCTCCACGCCACCGCGATAGGTAGCGCTCGAGCGCTCCAGCACCTGATCCACCCGCACCTCAGCCTCCGGCACCAGCTGGGCCAACCACTGCTGGATCGCCTCCGCTGCCGCATCGTGGGCGGTGCCACCACTGGATGTGTAGATCAGGACGCGCATGCCGATCAGGTCTGGGGAGAAGACCGGGCCAGAGCCGCAACCTGCCGCACCCCGGTGAGCAGCAGCAGCCAACCCGCCAGGCCGAGGGCCATCGCCATCGGTCTACCGGGGCCCGTGCCCAGGGATTGCAGCAGCCACGCCGGCCAGATCGGCCAGCTGAGGGCGGGGCGGATCAACCCATCCACCAGGGCCGCCAGCCCCAGAAAACCCACCAACCGCGCCCACGACTCCAGCGTCAGACGAACGGCGAAGCAGCGCGGCTGATCCGGCCCGCTCACCTGTTGCTGCCAGAGCACCTGCAGGGCCGCCAGGTTGATCGGAATGCCCACAGTGAAACCCAGAACTCCCAGCCACCAAATGGGCTGCCACTGCTCGAACACCACCAGTCCCGCACCGATCAGCACCCAGCCTTGAATCGCCAGCGCCACCCGCAGCCAGACCAGCGGTCGCCCGGGCCGCCGCCAGGCCCAGAGACCTACCCCAAGCCCGTAGCCCACCCCACCCACCAGCAGGGCCAAACCCAGACGGCCGGGCTCCATCCCCGCCAACAACCAGGCCGGAAACAGCACCTCGCAACCGGCGTACACCAAAGCGAGTGCCATCCCCAGCCAGGCCAGGGGAGCCTGGTTGGGATGACGCAGCAGGATCCGCAGCTGGCGCCGAAAACCAGAAGTGCCAGCCGCGGTGGCTGGCAAGGCGGTGATCTCGGCCCCGAGCGCCCTGCGGGGCCAGGGAGCCAGAGCCACGCATAGGAATGCCCAGAAGAAGCTGAAGCCATCAAGCAACAGCACGCCCCGCAATCCAGCCTCGGCCGCCAGCCAGGCCCCCAAAAAGGGCGCCAGGGTGAGTACCAACCCATCGGAGCTGGCGAACAGGCCCGCGGCCCGGGTCTGGGCCGGCCCCTCCTCGACCAGGGTGGTGATCAGGGTGGAGAAGCAGAGCACCAAGGCGGCCTCCGCCGCAGCGGAGATGGCCAGCATCCCCAGCAGCAGCGCTACCGGCACCTGAGCTCCACTCCGCAGCAATAGCAATGCCAGACCAGCGGTCACGCAACCACCGATCCCATTAGCTATCAACATTGCGCGCCGCCGCGGCCAGCGGGCCAGGCGCTTACCCAACACAGGCAGAACCACCAGGCGAGCCAACTGGACAACCACCGCCACGGCAGCAAAATCCGCCACCCGCCAGTGCTGCTGAAACAGCCACAGGCCCATGCCATAGAGGCTGGCCTGGGTGCCCAAATTGGACACCAGCTGGCCCAGCCACAACACCCAGAAGGCCCGGGATCCCGGGTGGCTCACCGTTGAGGGGCCCTCACACGTTGAACAGGAACTCCATCACGTCGCCCTCCGCCACCACATACTCCTTGCCCTCAGCCCGCAGCCAGCCCTTGTTGCGGGCTGAGGCCAAGGAACCGGCCTCCAGCAGCTGCTGGGTGCTGATGGTCTGGGCGCGAATGAAACCCCGCTCGAAGTCGGTGTGGATAACACCAGCAGCCTGGGGGGCGGTCATACCGGCCTGGATCGTCCAGGCGCGGGTTTCCTTCTCACCGGTTGTGAAATAGGTGCGCAGGCCCAGTAAGGCATAGGTGGCGCGGATCAGGCTCTGCAGACCGCCCTCCTCTACCCCGAGGCCCGCCAGGAAGTCGACTCGATCCTCCTCGGGAAGCTCGATCAATTCGGCCTCCACCTGGGCTGAGATGCGCACGGTGCCGGCCCCCTCCTTTTCGGCCAGAGCTGCCACTTCCTCGCAGTAGGCGTTGCCGCTGGCCAGATCGTCTTCGCTGACGTTGGTGGCATAGATGATCGGCTTGGCGGTGAGCAGCCCCAGGGGCTTCACCATCGGGGCCTCCTCGGCGCTGAGGGCAACATTGCGGGCAGCACCACCGGCCTCAAGCTCCACCTGAATGCGCTCGAGGGCAGCATCTTCCAGCTGAGCCTCCTTGCTGGTGCGCACCTGTTTCTTCAGACGTTCGCGCCGCTTCTCCACCTGGGCCAGATCCGCCAGGCCCAGCTCCAGGTTGATCACTTCGGCATCTCGGGCCGGGCCTACCGAGCCGCTCACGTGGATCACGTCGTCGTTTTCAAAGCAACGCACCACGTGCACGATCGCGTCGACTTCGCGGATGTTGGCCAGAAACTTGTTGCCCAAGCCTTCGCCCTGACTGGCTCCCTTCACCAGGCCGGCGATATCCACAAACTCCACCCGGGTGGCAATGATCTCCTTGCTGGAGCTGAGGGCCGCCAGCTGGTCGAGCCGGGGATCAGGCACGGAGACCACGCCCGAATTGGGCTCAATCGTGCAGAAGGGGTAGTTGGCGGCCTCGGCCTGAGCGTTGGCGACCAGGGCGTTAAACAGGGTCGATTTGCCAACGTTGGGCAATCCGACGATTCCGGCTTTGAGCATGGCTGAAATCTACGGGCCGCAGGTCGACGCGCCAGCAGCGAAAATGGATTCCTCTGCCCACAGCCCGATTCCCACACCTACCCCAGTGCCGGCGATTTCCACCCCTCAGCGCCGGCCCTGGAAGCGGCGGCGCCTTTGGGCAGCGGCAGCCGCAGGGCTGGTGCTCGTGACCGGCATTGGCCTGGTGCAGCGGCAGCGCGGCGACGGCCGGGCCAATCTCGAGCCTTACACCGTGGTGGCAGTCTCCGGTGACCTGCCAGGGGTGGTGAGTGCCAGCGGCGAACTTGAGGCCGAAAAGCGGGTGAACGTCAGCCCCAAACGGCAGGGGGTGATCGAAGAGCTTTATGTGGAAGAGGGCGACCTGGTGCGCCGCGGCCAGTCCCTAGCTCGCATGGATCGCGGCGACTTAGACGACCGTCTTAGCGAGCTCCAGGCCCAGCTCAACTCCGCCCAGGCCCAGCTGGCCCGCAGCCGCAGTGAGCTGGAGCGCAACGAGCGCCTCTACCGCCAGAACGCCATCAGTCTCAGCGCGTACAACACCGTGCGCAGCACCTTCCTGGTGGACCAGGCTGCTGCCCAGGCAGCCCGTCAGCGGCTCGAAGCCCGTCGGGTGGAGCAGGCCGAACTAATGGTGCGGGCTCCCTTCGACGGCGTGATCACCCAGCGCTACGCCGATCCGGGCTCCTTTGTGACGCCCACCACCACCGCTTCGGCCACCGCCGGCGCCACCAGCTCCTCGATTGTGGAGCTGGCCCAAGGCCTGGAGGTGGTGGCCAAGGTGCCCGAGAGCGACATCGGCCGGGTGCGCCTGGGCCAAACCGCCACGGTGCGGGTGGATGCCTTCCCCGACCAACGCTTTGAAGCTCGGGTCAAGCGCGTCACCCCCCGGGCCGTGAAGCTCAACAACGTCACCTCATTTGATGTGGTGCTGCGCCTGGTGGGCGACACGCCCCAGTTGCGCATCGGCATGACCGCCGACGTTGGCTTCCAGACAGGTCAGGTCCAGGCCGACACCCTGGTACCCACTGTGGCGATCGTCACCGAGGCGGGGCGGCCAGGCGTGCTGCTGGTTGGCAAGAACAACCAGCCCACCTTCCAGCCGGTGGAGCTCGGTATCAGCAGCGGCAAAAACACCCAGATCCTCTCGGGCCTCAAGAGCGGCACCAGGGTGTTCATCGACCTGCCTCCCTGGGCCAAGAAGCGCCCCTAGGCAGCCAGGAAGCCTCGGGCTGCCTCAACGATTCGGCCAGAGGCCTGGCCATCGCCGAAGGGGTTATGGGCCCTGGCCATGGCCTCGTAGGCGGCCGGATCGTCGAGCAAGCGGCTGGCCTCCGCCACGATGTCGGCGCTGTCGGTGCCGATCAGCCGGGCCGTGCCCGCCTCCACCGCCTCCGGCCGCTCGGTGGTGCGGCGCAGCACCAGCACCGGCTTGCCCAGCGAGGGCGCCTCCTCCTGCAAACCGCCCGAATCGCTCAACACCAAGGTGGCGCCGCGCATCGCCGCCACCAGCTGGTCGTAGTCGAGGGGCTCCACCAGGAAAGCGCGGGGGTGGTCGCCGAGCAGGGCCTGCAGGGGCTCACGCACGGTGGGATTGCGATGCAAGGGCAGCAGCAGGGCCGTATCGGGATAGCGCTCGAGCAACTCGCGGAAGCCGCGGCCGATTTCCTGCAGGCGCTCACCCCAGTTTTCACGCCTATGCACCGTGGCCAGGATCACCCGCTGGCGTTCAAAATCCAGGCCTGGCAAGGTATATGGCGGTGCCTGCTCCGCCATCAGCAGCAACGCATCGATCACCGTATTGCCGGTGGTTAGCACAGTGCCCACCACCCCTGAAGCCCGGCAGTTGGCGGCCGAAAGGGGCGTGGGGGCGAAGTGCAGCTGGGCCAACTGGGAGATCAGCCGCCTGTTGGCTTCTTCTGGAAAGGGGTCGAGCAGGTTGTCGGTGCGCAGCCCGGCCTCCACGTGTCCCACGGGGATCTGCTCGTAGAAGGCTGCCAAAGCGGAAGCAAAGGCTGTGGTGGTGTCGCCCTGCACCAGCACCAGATCGGGCCGGTGGGCGCTGAACTCTTCCTTCAACCCCTGCAGGGCGCCACAGGTGATATGGGTCAAGGTCTGCTTGGGGGCCATCAGAGCCAGGTCGTGGTCAGCCTCCAGACCGAACAGGGCCATCACCTGGCTCACCATCTCCCGGTGCTGGCCGGTGAGCACCACCCGAGTGCGGAAATCCTCGGCTTGCTGAAACGCCCGAATGACCGGCGCCAGCTTGATGGCCTCCGGACGGGTGCCCAGCACGATCGTGACAAGGGGCTTGGACACCGAAGCGCTGCAGACCTATCGATCCTACGAAGGTCGTCAGGAAGGGATCCGTGTGCGGGGTCCGAAGATAGCGGTGTGGCTGATCACCCAGAAAAGGGCAAGATCCTGGTGACCGGCCCCACCGGCTCCGGCAAAAGCACAACCCTTGGCGCGACGATCGACTGGATCAATCGCGACGTGAGCCGGCGGGTGCCTAGCCAGGAGGGCTCAGTGGCTCGCCAGACGGGCCACCAGCAACACCGAAAGGCCTACGGACAAACCCACCATCGCAAGGCGGCCGTTCCAAATTTCGGCCTGGGGAGTAAAGCCCCGCCGCCAGGCGTTGAGCTCGGTGGGGCTAACAGGCTCAAACCCGTCGGGGACCTGGTCGACTGCAGTAGTGGCTTGAAGCTCGAGCTCACGGTTGAGGGTGGTCATGGCGCCGAACCAATACCGGAGTCGTTTCAGTTTACGACAATTAAAAGCACGGTTGTGATTCGTAAAGCATGCCCGCCTGCTCCAGGGGCAGCCGGGCAGCCACTCCCAGGTCAAAACAGCTGCTCTGGCCGCTGGCCAGGCGCTGGGCCGCAGCAACGCCAATCATGGCGGCGTTATCTGTGCAGTAGGCCAGCGGAGCTACCCGCCAGGCCAGGCCATCGAGACCGCAGCGCTGCTCCAGCAACTGCCGCAGCCGCTGGTTGGCGGCCACGCCACCCACCAGCACCAAGGTGCCCAGCCCCTGCTCACGGGCGCAGCGGCAACTGCGCTCCACCAACACCTGGGCCACCACCTGCTCGAAGCTGGCCGCAAGATCGGCCAGTGGTAGCTGCTCGCCGCCGGCCTCCTGCACCGCCTCCAAAACCCTCACCTGACGCAACATTGCTGTCTTCAGGCCACTGAAACTGAAGTCGTAGGGATAGAAACCGCCCTCCGGCCGCGATACCCGGCCCTTGGGCAGGGCAAAGCGCAGTGGGTCGCCGTCTCGCCCAGCCGCCTCGATCGCCGGACCACCCGGGTAACCGAGCCCGAGCAGGCGAGCCACCTTGTCGAAAGCTTCTCCGGCGGCATCGTCGTGGCTGCGGCCTAATCGGACGTAACTGCCAGGCCCATCAACCCGCAGTAACTCAGTGTGGCCGCCGCTCACCAGCAGCACTAGGTAAGGGCCGGGGGGGAGGGGCTCCCCTAGCTGCACCGAGCAGAGGTGCCCCTCAAGGTGGTGAACTGCCACAAACGGCTTGCGGTGCAGCTTCGCCAAGGTGCGGCCCGTGACCGAGGCCACCAGCAGAGCCCCCACCAGCCCCGGGGCGGCGGTGGCGGCGATGCCATCGAGCTCGGCCATGGCCACGCCGCTGTCGCGGCATACCTGCTCAATCAGCTGGGGCAGGGCCTCGACGTGGCGCCGCGAGGCGATTTCCGGCACCACCCCACCCCAGCGGGCGTGCTCCTCGACCTGGGAGGCAACGGCGCTGGCGAGCACCGTTTGATCACGCACAATCGCTGCCGCCGACTCGTCACAACTTGTTTCGAGGGCCAGAACCAATGGCATTGGACTTCAACAGCTCCCGTACTGTCCAGAAGTGTCATCCTGCCCCGCGGCCTTGCGTCCGATGCGCCGTCTTTTTTCCCGCCGACTCTTCGCGGTTCTGCTCTCCGCCTTTCTGCTGCTCGGCTTCGCCCCCGTGGCCAAGGCAGACGTGGCAGGGCTGACCCCCTGCTCCGAGAACACCCGCTTCCAGCAGCGCGCTGCCGGCGCCAAAACCGATCAGGCCAAGGCGCGCTTCGCTATGTACAGCCAAGCCGTGTGCGGCACCGATGGCTTGCCCCACCTGATCGTGGACGGTCGCTGGAACCATGCCGGTGACTTCATGATCCCGGGCATCGCCTTCCTATACATCGCTGGCTGCATCGGCTGGGCTGGTCGCAATTACCTGCGCGCCATCCGCAACGACAAGAACGCCGCCATGAAGGAGATCCAGATCGATCTGCCCCTGGCGTTCAAGAGCACCCTGGCAGCAGCAAGCTGGCCCCTGGCCGCCTTCGGCGAGCTCACCAGCGGCAAGCTGGTCGAATCCGACGACAAGGTCACCGTTTCACCCCGCTGATCGGTTTCTCCACGCTGAGCGGTTTCATCCCTCTGAAAGGTTTTTGCCGCCGCCTGTTTTAGACGCCTCCATCACTTCCACCATGAAAAAGTTCCTCACCACCGCTCCGGTGTTCGCCGCCATTTGGTTCAGCGTTACCGCCGGCATCCTGATCGAATTCAACCGCTTCTTTCCCGACCTGCTCTTTCATCCCCTCTGATCAGCGGCGGCCCTCAGGGGCCGCTTTTTTATGACCCGTGCTTAGAAGCCAGGCCCATCAGCTGCTCAAGCTCGGCGAGGGCCTGCTCCAGTTCTCCGTTGACGAGCACCGCATCAAATTCCGGCGCCGCCGCCAGCTCCACCCGGGCCCGCTCCAGCCGCCGACTGATCGCCTCCTCGCTGTCGGTGCCGCGGCCGCGGATACGCCTCTCCAGCTCCTCAAAGCTGGGTGGCTCCACAAAAATCTGGAAGCCAGCCGCAAAGCTCTGGCGCACCTGGCGCGCCCCCTCCAGCTCGATCTCCAGCAGGACGGGCCTCCCCGCAGCGAGCTGGGCTTGCACCGCCTGGCGAGGGGTGCCGTAAAGATTGCCAGCAAATTCGGCCCACTCCAGAAAACCGCCCTCAGCCACCTGCTGTTCGAAGGCGTCGCGCGATAAGAAGAAGTAGTGCTGACCCTCCAGCTCCCCGGCGCGGGGGGCGCGGGTGGTAGCTGAGATAGAAAGCCAAATCTGCGGATGGTTCAGCAGCAGTCGCTGCACGAGGGTGCCCTTACCAACCCCACTGGGGCCGGTGATCAAGGTGAGACGGCCGGTCAGGGCGCTCATGGCGGGCTACAGCTCTGGCCTGCAGAGTAGAAGCCAGCCTCATGTCTTCCTGCCCCGCCATGGCCCCCTCCCGCCTGCAGGCACCCTCCCGCCTTCAGGCATTGGACGTCACGACCCTGCGGGCGGTTCTGGCCGAGTGGCGGCCGCTGCTGCTGCCAAGCCGCTTCGAAAAGGCCCAGCAGGCCAGCCCCCAGGCCCTGCAAATTGGGCTGCGCTGCCTTAGCGGTACCCACTGGATCGAGCTCAGCTGGCAGGCAGAAGCGGCTCGAGCGCACACGATCCCGCCGCCACCGCGCCAGGGAGATGGCAGCACCCTGGCCCAGCAACTGCAGCACGGCCTCAAGGGTCTGGCCTTAATCGAAATCCACCAACAGGGCTGGGAGCGGGTGGTGGAGCTCGGCTTCGCCAGGCGTCCCGGTGAGCCCGTGTTGCGCTGGCTTGTGATGGAGCTAATGGGCCGCCACAGCAACCTGCTGCTGCTCGACGCCGACCGCCAGGTAGTGGCCCTGGCCCGCCAGGTGAAACCCCAGCAATCACGTCTGCGACCGATCGGCACCGGCGACCCTTACCAACCGCCCCCGCCCTTGGCGGGCGAGCCGCCGCGGCTCGAGGAAAGCTTTGCAAGCTGGCAGCGCCGCCTCCGCCTAGTACCCCTGCCCCTGCAGCAGGCCCTGCGAGATGCCTACCAAGGCATCAGTCCGTCCCTGCAGCGCCAGCTGCTGCCTCCCGGCTGGCACGAGCTGGCCGTGGACAGCATCAACCCGGAGCAATGGCAGCAGTTGTGGCAGGGCTGGCGCCAATGGCTCGAAGCCGTGGAGATGGGGCGATTCAGCTGGCAGCTCGAGCCGGCCGGCTACCGCTGCTGGGCTGAAGCCACCAGCGATGCCCCGGCCGCAAATCCAGCCCTGGCAATTAATCGGGGCCTAGCCACCTATTTCAGCGAACACCTGGGCGCCCAGGAACTGATGCAGCGCCGCCAGCAGCTCCAACACCGCTTGCAGGCCACAGCCGAGCGAGAAAGCCGCCAAGCCAACGAACAGCAAGCCCTGCTGGATGCGGTGCCTGAAGGAGAAGCTCTGCAACGCCGCGCCGACTCCCTGCTGAGCCAGCGGCAACCGAGCCGTCAGTGCATTGACGAGGCCCAGAAGCTCTACAAAACCGCCCGCAAGCGGCGGCGCTCGGTAGCGGCGATCACCCCCAGGCTGGAGCTGCACAGGCAGCGGTTAGCCAGCCTGGAGGCCAGCCTCACCTACCTGGAGCAGGCCGACAGCCTCGAGCAGGTGAACAGCCTTCTCGCCGAGCTCGAAGCCCTGCTGGCTGAGCGCGGCCAGCGCAACCGATCGGGAGGGCGCCAAGCCCGGCGGGCTGCGGTGATGGAGGGGGTACCCCAGCCCCTGGAGCTGCACACCCCCTCCGGTTTGACACTGCACGTTGGCCGCAACCACCGCCAAAACGAATGGATCGCCTTTCGCCAGGCGCGCCGCGGCGATATCTGGTTTCATGCCCAGGAGCTGCCCGGTAGCCATGTGGTGCTGAAGAGCTCGGAGCGACTGGCCAGCGAAGCGGATCTACAGGCCGCAGCCGATCTTGCCGCTCACTACAGCAGGGGCCGGGGCAACAGGCGAGTGCCGGTGGTGATGGTGCCCACCGAGGAGTTGCAACGCATACCTGGTGCTGCCCCCGGTACCGTGAGGCATCGGGGCGGCACCGTGCTGTGGGGAGAACCTCAGCGGGCTCTTAGCCTTCTGCCGGAGCAGAAACGATGAGCGTCGAGCCCGAACCCCCACCCATTCGCATCGCCGCGCCCCAAGCCGCGCCCCAAGCCGAGCCCGGGGAATTCCCGGCAGAGGTGGAGATGAGCCTGGTGGACCATCTCGAGGAGCTCCGCCGCCGCGTGCTGCGCAGCCTGCTGGCGGTAGTGGTGGCGGCAGGAGCATGCCTTCTCGCTGTTAAACCGCTGGTGCGGCTGCTGGAGATGCCGGCAGAGGGCATCCGCTTTCTGCAGCTGGCCCCTGGCGAATTTCTGTTTGTGTCCTTGAAGGTGGCGGGCTACGCCGGCCTCACCTTGGCCCTGCCCTACGTGCTCTACGAGGGCCTGGGGTTCGTGCTGCCCGGCCTAACCAGGCGCGAGCGGCGGCTGGTTGCCCCGGCGGTGGCTGGCTCGGCGGTGCTGTTCGCGGCAGGCCTGGCCTTCGCCTGGTGGGCCCTGGTGCCCGCAGCCCTGCGCTTCCTGGTGAGCTACGGCGCCGACGTGGTCGAACCGAGCTGGTCGATCGAGCGCTACCTCGACTTCGTGTTGCTGCTGATGGTGGCCACCGCGCTGGCCTTCCAGTTGCCGGTGCTGCAGTTGCTGCTCGGCGCCCTTGGCCTGGTGAAGGCCCAGCCAATGCTGGCGGGCTGGCGCTGGGTGGTGCTGGCCAGCGCCCTCGCGGGCGCGGTGTTGACCCCCTCCACCGACCCCGTAACGATGCTGCTGCTCTCCGGGGCGATCACAGCCCTCTACTTGATCGGCGTGGCCCTGGTGGCCTTCACCGAAAGGCTGCGGCCTGCCTAGAGCAAAAATTCGCTAGCCCGGCCGGCCGGTATTTCCAACGCCAAACCCATGGCCTTACCCAGCCTCGGTTTATCTGGGGTGGTGCCTAGCCAGGTACGCACCTGATCTGCCACCCCCAGACCATTGAGCAAACCCACCAACTCCTCGAGCTTGCCGCGGTAGCCCTCCTCGGTGAGAGGAAACGATTGCTGCTCTAAATAGGCCCACATCACCTGTAGATAGAGCCTGCCGCGACGCTGCACCAGCTGCAGGTCGTAGGAAACCTGCCAACGGGTCTGCAGCAGGTCCCAAACCTCCTGCGCAGACAAGGGGGAACCTTCCGCAGGGGATGGGGGAAAGGCACTGGAGGGCAGGGACACGCCCAAACTCACACGACGCATTGCACAACAGCATGTTGCAGGCCCAGGGGCGGCCAGGCTGCAGCGCCCCGGCTGCGTACATGCAAGGTTCATAATGAGCGCCACATTGTCCCGGCGCGTCTTCATGACCCAGATGCCTGCGAGCGCTTCAAACGGCGCCTCCAACGGTGATGTGCCCGGAATGGGCCGCCGGCAGTTCATGAACCTGCTGACCTTTGGGTCTGTAACCGGGGTAGCCCTGGGAGCCCTCTATCCCGTGGCTCGTTATTTCATCCCCCCCAAGGCGGCCGGTGGCGGCGGCGGCACCACCGCTAAAGATGAGCTGGGCAACAGCGTTACTGCCAGTGGCTGGCTCAGCAGCCACAAGGAGGGTGATCGCAGCCTGGTGCAGGGCCTCAAGGGAGATCCCACCTACTTGCTCGTTGAGGGCAGTGACGCCATCGGCAGCTACGGCATCAATGCCATCTGCACCCACTTGGGCTGCGTTGTGCCCTGGAACAGTGGCGCCAATAAGTTCATGTGCCCCTGCCATGGCTCCCAGTACGACGCCACCGGCAAAGTGGTGCGCGGTCCAGCGCCTCTCTCTCTGGCCCTGGCCCACGTATCCGTAGACAACGACAACGTTTTCCTCAGCCAGTGGAGCGAAACCGACTTCCGCACCGGCGACAAGCCCTGGTGGGCCTGATTACCCCGAGCCACCTTTCCTTCTCCCTGTCTGTCGCCTGATCCCGTGATGCGTCGTTCCATTTCCCTGCTGCTCGGCTCCCTGATCGGCACCACCCTTTCCTTGGCAGTGCTGCTCGGCGGCGCCAGCCCCAGCTGGGCCTATCCCTTCTGGGCCCAGCAGAACTACGCCAGCCCCCGGGAAGCCACCGGCAAAATCGTCTGCGCCAATTGCCACCTGGCCAAGAAAGCCACACGGGTGGAAGTGCCCCAGGCCATTTTCCCTGACACGGTGTTCAAAGCCGTGGTGGAAATCCCCTACGACACCAGCGCTCAGCAAGTATCTGGCGATGGCAGCCGCACCGGCCTCAATGTGGGCGCTGTGGTGATGCTCCCCGACGGATTCACCCTGGCTCCCCAGGATCGCCTCAGCGAAGAGCTGAAGGAGGAAACCGCCGGCATCTACTACACCCAGTATTCCGACGACCAGCCCAATATTTTGTTGGTGGGTCCGATTTCAGGTGATGAGCACCAAGAGATCGTCTTCCCGATCCTTTCCCCCGATCCAGCTACCGACAGCAGCATCCACTTCGGCAAATATCAGCTGCATGTGGGCGGCAACCGCGGCCGCGGCCAGGTGTATCCCACCGGTGAAAAGAGCAACAACGGTGTGTTCAACGCCCCTGTGACCGGCACCATTTCGGCCATCACAGCCGGTGACAACGGCGCTTCGTTGGTGGAGATAACCGCCGCCGACGGCACTACAGCTACTGAAACCGTGCCCGCTGGCCCCACCATCCTGGCGGCTGTTGGTGATGCAGTAGTTGCCGGAGCACCAATCACCAACGACCCGAACGTCGGGGGCTTCGGACAGATTGATGCTGAGGTGGTGCTACAGAACCCCGTGCGCATCTACGGATTGCTGGCGTTCTTCGCTGCCATCGCTCTGGCCCAGATCCTGCTGGTGCTCAAGAAGCGCCAAGTTGAGAAGGTTCAGGCTGCCGAAGGCTTGATCTGATCAGCGTGCTCGCCACCTTCACCTCTCCGGGGCCCCTGGTTTTCCAGCTGGGCCCCTTTGCCTTGCGCTGGTACGGCCTGCTGATCGCCGTATCCGTACTGCTGGGCCTCAGCCTTGCCACGCGTCTGGGCCGGGATCGAGGTATCGAGCCGTCCCTAATTGCCGACCTACTACCCCTGATGGTGCTGGGGGCCGTGATTGGTGCCCGCATCTACTACGTCGCACTCGAGTGGCGCCAGTACTCGGGCAACTGGCTTGATGCGATCGCGATCTGGCGAGGGGGCATCGCCATCCACGGCGCCCTGCTGGGGGGCTCGCTAGCAACGGTGCTTTTCTGCCGCTGGCGCCGGCAGCCCTTCTGGCAACTGCTGGATGTGCTGATGCCCGCCGTTGCCCTTGGCCAGGCAATTGGCCGCTGGGGAAATTTCTTCAATTCCGAGGCCTTCGGCCTGCCTACGGATCTTCCCTGGAAACTGCAGATCCCCGCCGCCAGTCGCCCAGCTGAATTCCTTGACCAGCTCTACTTTCACCCCACCTTCCTCTACGAGTCCCTTTGGAATCTGGGGGTGTGCGCCCTGCTGCTGGGGCTGTTTCGGGCCGCCAGCCGCGGCCGCATTCAGCTGCTGCCAGGAGCACTCAGCTGCGTGTACCTAATGGCCTACAGCAGCGGCCGGGTCTGGATTGAAGGGCTTCGCCTCGACCCGCTCTGTCTGCTCTCAGAGCCGCCCTTCTGTGAAGGCGGCCTGCGCATGGCCCAGCTGGTAAGCCTGCTGTTGATTGCCCTTGGAGGCGTTGGACTCTGGTGGCTCTACCGC
>CAZKER010000360.1:0-6096 GCA_964551845.1 uncultured Cyanobium sp. | reverse complement strand
CCAGAGGGCAAGCGCCACGAAGATTGCGGCAGCCCAGCGGTCATTTCGAGGCCAGAGGCCGGAGGCAGATCGGGGGCCTGGAAATGCCCTCGAAAGCCCCCAGCTCAGCCCGGTAGCGAGAGCTAGCAGGGTGGTGAGCAGCCAGAGGCGCCACTGCTGCTCTATGGGGTAGCGACCTACCGCAAACAGGGTGCTGTTGGCAGTAAGTACGGCCCATTTAGCCTGGAAAAGGGCCCACCTGGCCAAGCCCAAGACAGCGGCCACCAGAGCGGCCACCAAGGCGATCGAGATCAGGCCATCGAGACGACTACCAAAAAGCTCCTTTTGCAATCTGCGTAAGGGACTAGGGCGCAATATCAGCGGGGCAGTGGTATTCATATCAGCGCTCCCTCAGCTGCACAAAAGTGTTGAGCCTGTTCATCAGTGCAGAAATCACAAGGTCGATCACTAAATAAGAACCCAACAGGATCAACATCACCTCCACAGCACGCCCTGTCTGATTGAGGGTGGTCTCTGCCACCGAATAAAGGTCGGTGAAGCCGCAGGCCACTGCCAGCGAGGAACTCTTGGCAAGTGAAATATATTGGCTGTTGAGTCCGGGCACGATCACGCGCAGAGCTTGGGGCAGCACAATTGTGCGCAGGGTCAACATGGAATTAAGGCCAAGAGAGTTGGCCGCCTCCCACTGGCCCCGAGGCACGGAAGCCACGCCACCGCGCACCACCTCGGCGATGAAAGCTCCTGTATAGATCACCAGTCCAGTGAGCAAGGCTGCAAATTCCACTGAAATCCTCAGCGGCGCCTGCCACACCCCATTCTCAAGCAGGGGCACCTGCCATTGCAGCGCCGTATCAAACCAACTGAGGTACAGGCCAGATTTGGCCAGCACCACCCCGGGCATCTGCAGGGCTGCTGCGCCGTTAGGCAGGGAAAGAAACACCACGAAATACCAAAACACCAATTGCAGCAACAGGGGGATGTTGCGAATCAGCTCCACGTAGATGCGGGCCAGGCGACGCAGCAGGCCGTTGGAGCTGAAGGAAGCAGTGCCTACTGCCGTGCCTAGCAGGGTCGCGCCAACCAAACCAACTAGTACCACCTTCAGGGTATTCGCCAATCCAGCCAGCAACGCCCGCCAATAGGGCATTGATGCATCAAAGGGAATCGCCGTTTCGGAGATCTCAAATCCGGATGGATTACCAAGCCAACTCCAGGTAAGCAGCAATCCGGCATTGGTGAGGTTACGCACCAAATTGCCCAGCAAAAAGGCCACCAGCACCAGCACCACTAAGCCCACCGCCGCCTGGAGCAACCAAGGCAACAGGCGGCGATTGCGCCACCAAGGTGTGACTGCAGATCTCATCGCAAAACGCCTCAACGGAACGGGGGTGAGTAAATCAGTCCACCTTGACTCCAAAGACGATTCACGCCTCGATCTAGCTTAAGTTTTGAAGCTTGACCAAGATTACGTTCAAACATCTCACCGTAATTACCAACAGCCCTTATGGCCTTAACTACAAAATCAGCTGGCAATCCGAGCTGGCGACCAAACTCGCCCTCCACCCCCAGGAACCTTCGTAGTTCAGCCTGGTTGGGGTCAGCCTTGGCTGCCGCGAGCTTTGCCTCAAGGTTGGCCTGGGTAATCCCCAGCTCCTCGGCTTGCATCAGGCCATAAACAATCCAGCGCACTGCATCAGCCCAAGCCGGATCGGAATTGATGGTGGAGGGAGTGAGCGGCTCCTTGCTCATCACCACTGGCAACAAGGTATGGAGAGCTGGCTGGGGAAGAATGCTGCGGTAAGCAGCCATCTGGGAGCGATCGGTGCTCACAGCCGCACACCGGCCACTGAAGTAAGCGGTCCACATCTGGTCGAGGGTCTGGAACTTCAGCGGGGTGAAAGCAATGCCCTCTTCCCGCATCCGGTCGGCCAAGTTGAGCTCACTGGTGGTGCCACTTGGAACACAAACGGGCTTGCCGGCCAGATCCTTGAGCTCGCGAATACCGCTCGACGAGGGCGCCATCACGCCTTGGCCGTCATAGAAGGTAGTGGGTGCAAAGCTCAGACCATTGCCCCCGGCCGCGTCCCGACTAAGGGTCATGGTGGTGTTACGGGCCAGCAAATCCACCTCACCACTGGCGAGGGCGGCAAAGCGCTCGCTGGGATTGAGGTCTCGGAACTCCACCTTCTCGCCATCGCCCAGCATTGCAGCGGCAACGGCCCGGCAGGTGTCTACGTCAAGCCCGGCATAGCGCCCGTCTGAGCCCACGTAGCCGAAGCCTGGCAACTTTCCGTCCGTACCGCAGATCAGGCTGCCCCTGGCCTTGATAGTGGCCATCTTCTGACTTTGGACACCACTGCCTTCACCAGCGCAACCGCCCAGAGCCAGAGCTCCCAGCAGAGAAATTGCAGTGGCAAGTCTGCGCAACAAAAGCATGGAGTCCCATCTGGGCTTGTTATCAGTGTGGCAGAAATGCCTTGAAATTCAATCAGGGAGCACTCTTCCACTAAACATGAATCTCATGCCAAGCGATCGCGGCGCCAACGCAGGGTTTGCCACACGAGAAACACAAATACCAGCGGCAGGATGGCCACTAGCGCCACAAGCCTGAACTCATCAACTGCTGAAGTGACTGTATTGGAAAGCACCTGCTCCACTAGATACAGGCCGTAGAGCCCAACCAAGATTCCCCCCTCCAACCGGGTGATCACGCCATGGGTCCAGAAAATCGGCAAGCAGGCCAGGGTGGTGAGCACCATGATTGGGAAATCACGGCTCACCATCACCGGATCAACCGCTAGGCCCTGGCCACCGGAAGCCACACCGCAAACCCCAAGGATCACCAGCTGGTTGAGCAGGTTGCTGCCCACCACGTTGCCGATTGCCAGGTCTGCCTTGCCGCGGTATGCGGCTACCAGTGAAGTAACCAATTCCGGCATCGAGGTGCCGGCGGAAACGATAGTGAGGCCAATTACTGTTTGGCTGACCCCCAAGCCAACGGCGGCTGCGGTGGCTCCCTTGACCAAAATCTGGGATCCCACAACGAGCAGCACAAGACCGCCCGCCAATTTGGCCGCGGCTACAGCAGGTGTGGCCCGATCGTTTTCGTCAATATCATCAGCCTCATCAGGATTCTCACCGGCAGTGCGCATCTCCCAGACGATGTTGATCACCGTGCCGACCAGCAAGGCCAGACCGGCCTGCCAGGTGATCCGGCCGCCGGAAGCCATGCCCCACACCGCCATCGACACACCAAGCAGCAATGGCACATCACGGCGAATCAGCCGGCTTTTAACTCGCAGCGGCACCACCAGGGCACTGAGCCCGAGCACCACCAACACGTTGAAAATATTGCTGCCCACGATGTTGCTGACGGCGATATCGTCACCGCCTTGAATCGTGGAGATCAAGCTCACGAATAGCTCTGGCGCGCTGGTGCCGAGGGACACCACCGTGAGACCGATGACGATCTGGGGAATGCCGAACAACAGGGCCACGGCCGTGGACCCACCCACAAACAGCTCGCCGCCGCCAAACAACAGCAGGATGCCAACGATGATTTCGATGGCGCTGGGCAATAGGGGCATCGGTGGGGCGTTATCAAAGGTTGGGTGTGGTGATTCTGTACGGTCACCCGCCAACTGGGCTTAGTCCCGGGCTAGCGGCCTATCCTTATCAAAAGGTTTAAGGCAGCCATCACCAGTGATTGATCCGGACGCCACTACCGACGACGCTGCTTCGGCCCAGGCCGACGAGCTCGAGACCCTTTTTACCTTCCTGGGTCGGATTCAGCAGGATGCTGCCCTGCGGGATCTCCTAAACGAAGTAATCACCGCTCCCGATGTGGTGGCGATTGCCGCTGATCAGGGCTTCAGCTTCCAAGCCTCTTCCCTGCTGAGTTTGTTCGAGCGCTGTAACGAGGCCCCCCTAGCCCGCCAAGGGCTGATGGATGAAAAGTTGATTCGCGTCTACCTGCAGCGGCAGCGCCTGCAGGCTCCATAACGGCGCGCCGGGGGGATCATCTAGATGGGCTGTTAACCATCTAGATGATCCCCAGCGATGTGGTCGTACGCCTTGCGGCCCTAGTCAGCGCTGGCCCAGCAACTCCTCCCAAGTGAGCGGTTGGGAGCTGGGACGTCCTTGGGGACGGGAATGAAGCGGGCAGCTGGGGTAGCTGACGCGGCTGGAGCTGGTCTTTGTCGAGGAAGCAAGAAACATGGGAATTTCAACGGATATGGATCTCGCACCGATGGATTGCCAGTTCCCAGGAGGGAATTCACATGCGGCAATCGCTAAGCAGAACAATCAAACTGGACTGAGCTGACTTGGCCAACTGATCGGCCTTCCCCAGGAAGCGCAGGGGATGCATGGTGCTGATTCTGGCGTGCGCAAGCTCTTAGAGCCCGCCGGCTTCTGCCAGACCTCCCAACCATAGCCCCAGAGCAGCGGGCCCCTCTACTGATCAATTCAAATGATGGGTTTGAGCAACAAAGCACCCACGAACAGGGCCGCATAGATGCTGAGCAGCAGCAAACCCTGGTACCAGGTCAGGGAATCCCCTTCAGTCACCCAGTGCACGGCAAAGGCGGTAGCGCCGAGGCAGGCCAGGGCCTGGGGCGGGAAGGTGAGGTGCAGGAAGCGCCCCATCAGCGGTCCGAGCAGCACCAAAACGGGCAACACGAACAACATCAACTGGACGCTTGATTCGACGGTGCTGGCCATCGCTAAGGCCATCCGACCTCGACTGGCCGCTCGAAAGGCAACCAGAGCTTCTGGAATTGCCGAAAACAACGGTAATAACAACATGCCCACAAACAGAGGGGTGACCGCACTGCCCTGGACCAGATCTTCAAGTCCAGCCACCAAGTGCTCCGAAACCCCGGCAATGGCCAGGGCCACCAAAACCAGCACCCCCACTATTGCCAGCATGGAGCCCTGGGACTCGCTGCTGGCACTGCCTTCTGCCCGCACCCTCTCGACAGCAAAGAGCCCCCGATGAGTTCCCAATTGATATAGGTAGGAGAGCAGGTAGGCCAGCATCACAATCCCCGCCACGATCAGGGAGTAGACGGCAAATAGATCAAAAACGTTGCTGCCCTCGGTGATCGGGTGCATCGAGTCCCAAAAGAAGATCGATGGGACCGACATCAAAATCACGCTGATCAGCAACTGGCGGGTGCTCAGACCACGACTGTGGCGATTGAGATCCACCACCAACTCCCGCCGACCAGCCACGATCGTGCTGACTCCAAGCACCAACAGGCTGTTGGTGATCACGGCACCGGCAATGCTCAACACCACCAGGTCGTAAAGACCGCTTTTCAACGCCGTCAGGGCAATCACCAGCTCGAGCAAATTGCCCAGGGTGACGTTCAGCAGCCCTCCCAACCGCTCACCAACGCGGTGCACAAGGCGATCGACCAGCTCAGCTGTGATCTGGGCCAGAGGGATCAGGGCCAGGCCGCAAAGCAGAAAATAGGGAAGCTTGAAAGAGCCCGCCGCCGAAGGCGGCACCACAATCGCCACAGCGCTCACAAGCAGCAGCAGCTTCCAGCGACCACTCAACACTTCACGAATCAGCACTTCGTCAGTCCAACCAAAACCAATGGGGGCAGGGGGACTTGAACCCCCACAACGTCGCCGTCTGCGGATTTTAAGTCCGCTGCGTCTACCAATTCCGCCATGCCCCCGGTCTGAGCATCCTAAATTGCCTGCAACACGTAGGTCTGCCGTGCAGCTGCCCGGGTTTCTCCAATCCGTTTCACCAGACCTGCTGCTGGTGCTTGTGGCCTATGCCCTGATCGGGGGTGCCTATCTGGTGGCGGTGCCCCTACTGCTCTACGCCTGGATGATCAAGCGCTGGACGGTGATGGGCAAGCTCGAGCGCTTCGGGGTCTACGGCCTGGTGTTCCTGTTTTTCCCAGGTTTGATCCTGTTTGCTCCCTTCATCAACCTGCGCATGGCGGGCCAGGGCAACGTGCTCTCATGACCAACGGGCGCGCCCTGCTGCTGGCTTTAGGTGTATTTGGCTTGGGGGGAGCTGGTTATTGGCTTTTTCAAGCCGGGGGGTTTGAGGGCTTTTCTGCTGGCATCGCC
>CAZKER010000359.1:0-3449 GCA_964551845.1 uncultured Cyanobium sp. | reverse complement strand
GAACCAGCCGAGCGTGCCGTTGAAGACCTGACGGACGTGGCTCTCGACCTGGCCGTAGTTTTCCCAGTCCCCACGCAGATTGCTCGGCATGTACACCTGTTCAGCAGCCTGTCGTCCGTGCCGTCCGTGCGCGATCTGGCGCAGCGTCTGGTCGTGGATCAGCTGCACCTGGTCGACTGCGCGCTGCACACCGTCGCGCACCGCGTCCTCGCCCTTGAGCGTGGGGCCATGGATGTCGAGCAGGATCTCAGCGTTCTTCGTCTCTATCCAGCGCGCATCCTGGATGAACACCGATGGATTGCGATACGGTCCGCCGCGCAGCGTGTACACGTTGAAGATGCCGCCCGGCACCATGAAGTTGGTCACGATCATGCGCTTGCGCGGGAAATAAAAACCGACGCTGTCGCTCGTGTCCGAGCGGGCAGGAGCGACCTGGACCGGCTCGCCGGCGACGACCAAGTCCACGATGCGCCCGTCAGGGAAGAGCCGAGTGGGCGACTGGAAGCTGGAGCCGGCCACTAGTTTCTCCGGCGGGAAGCCGAGCTTGTTTGGAAATGCGTCGGGCCCGCTCTGCGGATGGAACATGCCGAACTGGGCGGCCGCTCGTGCCTGGTAGGCGCCACTCAGGACACTGATGCCGCTCGAGATGTTGCGGTTGCGATCCAGGTGCTCGTGCCCCCACACCTCCGCGCCGGGGTCAAGCCATGCACCGATGCCGTTGCCGTAGTGCCAGTGGGTCAGCAGGATCGCGGCCACCTTGACCTTGCGACCGAGCGTCTGCTCGAGCATGGCGCGCATCTCTGCGGCCGCCTGCGTGTAATCGCCAGTGTCGACGATGATCCAGCCGGCCGCGGCCTCGATCGCAAAAACGCTGCCGAGCCCCCAGCCGCGCATTGCGTACACGCCATTGGTGACCCGCTCGACGCGCTTGGGATCGCCGATGCCCCACTTGTCGTTGGCTAGCAGCGCAGTGCGCGTCGTGACCGCGCCATTCGGAGCGACGACGGTTTCGCTGCGCAGGGACGGGCTGCTCCAGGACGGCTCAGTCTTTGCCGCACTTGCATCTGCTGCGCGGGCAATTGAGCTTGTTCCAAGGGCCAGCGCGGCGCTGACACCAACGAACATCAAGGTCTTTTTTTGCATGACTTAGCCAGTCTCTCCTAATCTCAAGAGGATTGCGGGGGCAACACTCACACGACGACGAACTTTATATCGGCAGGCCGCAGAAGTTCGCACTCTCCTGGCATAACCGTAGGGCAGCTATGGCTTTCGTGCGGCACCAATAAGTTGTTGCATGGTTACCAAGTCCGCATAGGCTGCCGCGCCTCTCAATGCAAATCAGCATGGCTTGGCACACCGGATGGGCCCCGATTGAGCACATGCGAGTACACCATCGTGGTCTTCACATCACTGTGGCCAAGCAGTGCCCCCCGGGATCGCTCCAGCGGCCATGCTGAGTAAAGAGCCACTGCCATCCCCAATACCTCGCAGCTAGGTACCTGGTCAGCACCGTGCGGGGATGCAGTGCTGTTCGAGGTCTGCATCGAGGATCCGTAGCCGCAGCTATTCCATCAGCCGCAGGCCTCCGCCACCGTGAGCACGACGAGCAGGCGCCGGGCCCCATTCTGGGTGGAGGCGCAAACCCCTTCCGCAGTGGCCAGACAGATGGCTGAGGGAGGCATTGATCTCTGCCTCACCCCTGTCCCGTGAGTCGCGCGAAGCGCCGCACCTGGAGCCCTCGCGGTAGCGCTGGATCAGCCAGGACGGGCGCAACAAGGGGTCATCACGTCATGGAGCGAAGCTCTGCTGTTGAGAATTCCCACCACACCACCACAGCGGCCTGTTGACAGCGCCCGACCCAGCACCCACCATCAACAGTGATTCCGTGCCGCTGACGATCTCCTCCTCGCCATCGACAGCTGCCCGCAACGACAGCCAGCGCAGCTCCGGCCCGATCGAGCGCCGCCAGCGCGGAGCGCTGCGGCTCGCAGCCCTGCTACTGGCCGGCATCGGCGCCCTCGCCTGGCTGGGCCGCAGCGCGGATCCGGCCGCCAAGCCGCTCACGGCCGGGCCCCTCACCCTCGGCGCCGCCATCGCCTTCACCGGCAACGCCAATCTCTACGGCCAAGACCAACGCATGGGTCTGGCTGTGGCCGAGCGCTGGGCGCAGCAGAGCGCCCCAGGGGGCCGCCAGGTACAGCTCCAACTAGAAGACGGCGCCTCCGATGAGCCCAGCGCCATCGCCGCCTTCAACCTGCTAATCCGCCAGGGCGTAATCGCCCTAATCGGTCCCACCCTCTCCCAGCAAGCCTTTGCCGCCGATCCGATCGCCCAACGCCAGGGAGTGCCAGTGGTGGCGCCCTCGAACACCGCCAAGGGCATTCCCGAGATCGGCCACTTCATCAGCCGCGTGTCGGCCCAGAGCTCGGTGATCGCCCCGCTCTCGATCGATGAGGCCCTGCGCCGCGATCCAGCTATCAAGCGCGTCGCCGTCTTCTACGCCCAAGACGACGCCTACAGCACCGCCGAGGTAGCCATCTTTCAAAAGGTTCTCGCCGCCCGCGGCCTCACGCCCGTGACGGTGCAGCGCACCCAGCTGGCCGACAACGACTTCCAGACGCCGATCACATCCGCCTTGCAGCTAACGCCCCAGCTGGTGGTGCTCTCAGTGCAGGCGGTGGCCGGCGGCAACCTGATTCGCCAGCTGCGCGAGCTTGGCTACCGCGGCCAAATCGTGGTGGGCAACGGCCTCAACACGCCAAATATCTACCCGATCTGCCAGCACTGGTGCGACGGCATCCTGATCGCCCAGGCCTACAGCCCCGAGCTCAACACCCCGATCAACCGCCGCTTCCAGCAACTCTTCCAACAAGCCCACGGCGACCGCCCGCCGCCACAGATCACCGCCCAGGCCTTCGCCGCTTACCAGGTGCTGTTTGAAGCTATCCAGCGTCTGCAGCGCCAGGGTGGCCTCACGGACGTAACTCTCGCCCAGGCCCGCGCCAACCTCATGGCCGAACTGCTCAGCGGCACCTACGACACACCGCTCGGCCCGATCGCTTTCAGCCCCGAAGGCGAGGTGCTGCAGGATCGCTTCTACGTGGCCGAGGTGCGCATGGCCCCCGGCGGCCGTGACGGCCATTTCGCCCTGGTGCGCCAAGAGAAACTCACCAATAGCCAAGGGCAGGAGCGCAAGCCGTGATCGAAGCCCTGCTGCAACTGCTACTCAACGGCGCCGCCAGCGGCGGCGTCTATGCCCTGGTGGCCCTCGGTTACGCGCTTGTGTTCTCGGTGCTCGGGGTGATCAACTTCGCCCAGGGTGCCCTGTTTTCTGTCGGGGGCTACCTCACCTACCTGTTGATGGGCGGCAAAATCGGCGTGAACGGCGCCCTACCGGGCTGGGGCCTGCCGGCCGGACTGCCCTTCGCTCTGGCGCTGCTGCTGGCGGC
>CAZKER010000358.1:0-2835 GCA_964551845.1 uncultured Cyanobium sp. | reverse complement strand
CGCCCCTGGGAGCGGGGGTTGTAGAGGGCTACTACAAAGTCGCCGGAGGCTGCCGCCTGCAAGCGCCGCTCGATCACGGCCCAGGGGGTGAGCCGGTCACTGAGGCTGATGGTGCAGAAATCATGCATCAGTGGAGCGCCGGCCCTGGCAGCGGCGAGTTGTAGAGCTGAGATGCCCGGATGCACGCTGAAGTTGGGCCTGCCATCGGCTGGGCTGGCCAGCCACAGCTCCAGGGCCAGGCCGGCCATGGCGTAGATGCCGCTGTCGCCCGACGACACCAGGGCCACATTCAGCCCTTGGCTCGCTAGCTCTAGGGCCAGGGCGCAGCGGGCCCGCTCCTCGGTGAGTTGGCCGTTCCAGCGCAGTTGATCTGGCCGCCGCAGCGGTTCAAGTAGGTCGAGGTAGAGGCCGTAGCCCACCCACACCGTGGCTTCAGCCAGGGCGCGTCGAGCATCCGCAGTTAGCAGCTCCAGGCTGCCTGGGCCACTGCCTACAAGGTGCAGCTGGCCCCGCTCGGGCGCCCACTGACTCTCAGCAAGAGCCACCGCGATGGTGGCAGCCCCTAGTTCGCCTGGATGCGCGTGCTCGATGCGCTTGGTTTGCAGCAAATGGGATCCGGGGCCCGCGGCCAGCAGGGCTGCTGCTTCGGACACGCTGGCGGTGCCCATCTCCTGGGCCACGGCCGCCGATGGGGTGGGCACCGGCACCACCGTCAGTGACGCTGCTCCAAACCAGCGCACGGGCCAGCCCCTCTGAGCCGCCAGGGCCAGCAGGGCAGGTTCATCAGCCTTGCGGTCGATGCTCGCCAGACCTACAACCGATTCGGGGGCCAGATGCAGGTCGCCCAGGGTCTGTTCCAGCAAGCGCTCAAGCAGGCTGAGGCTGGTGTTTCGTTCACAGCCGATACCAAGCCACAGGCTCGGCGGATGCCAGCGGCAGCCCTCGCCGGTATGGACATCTACGACCAGATCGGCATCTGGGATCTCGCCACACCCACTACTCGAGCTGCCAGCGCGCTCAAGCAGGCAGGTGACCGCCTCGAGCTCCAGCCAGCGCCGACTGCCGTTCCGCGCCTCCAGCTGTAGGGGTTGATCAGGGTGAGCCGCCTTGTGCATCAGGGCGCTCCAATCACCTTTCCCCCGCTGCCAACCCCAGTCCTTGCCGAAGCTGTCGAGACTCAGTAGCCCCGCGGTGGCCGTCGCGCCCGTGAGCACAGCTTGGCCACCAAGGCAGGCGGCAACCTGCTGGCTCAGTCTCTCGGCCCCGGCTTCGTGGCCCCCGAGCAGGGGTATGGCGAACCGTCCTTGCGGATCCACCACCACCACGGCGGGATCGAGCGTCTTGTCTACCAGCAGCGGTGCAATCAGCCTGGTTACAAGGCCACAGGCGCCGACGATCACAAAGCCGCTGGCTGCCGACCACTGCTCAACTAAGCAGCCCCCTGCAGTGGGCTGGTCATTAGGACCCACCCGGGCGTCGATCAGGCCGGCTTGGAGGAGCTGTTCCAGCACGGTGGCGCTGGCAGGGCTGAAGCCCAGACCCCAGCGGAGGGCGCGAGGCGCGTCCTGCCCGGGGCGGTTTGATGGTGAAGTCACGTTCCTAGCTTCTAACGCAGACCAGCCAGGGGCTCCTCAGCCTTGGGTTTGAGCAGGGAACCATCCTCATTCAGTTGGCTGCGTGCCGATCCTTCCAGGCTGGTGGAGGGGCTGAGACGATCAACTGGGCCCGAAGTAGTGGCGGGGGCTGGTTGCGGGGAATCTGTCTGCAATGGCTCTGTCAGTTCAAGTTCAACAGAGGGCTCCGGTTGAGGGATTGGCTCTTGTTTAGCCATGGGATCTGGTTCAGCCATGGTCTCTGACTCAGCTAGGGATTCCTGTTCAGGCGAGGACTCCTGGTCAGCTGGGGATTGGGGCTCGGTTGTTGGATCGGGTTCGGGTTCCGGCGTTGCCGGAGCCTCACCCAGCAGCTGGGCCAATTCGCTGGCCTCAAGACGCCCCAGCTGCCAACTCGGTGGGGGCGTGGAACTATCAATCACAACCTCGCGCACCATGGTGTTGAAGGGAGGATTTAGGGGTGCTCCTCTGCCATCCACAAGCTCCAGCAACACGCTGTTGCTGCCGTTGTGCCAGCCCTTTAGCCACAGCGGTGCGTTCTGATCTACCAAAAAACTGTCGCCATTGACCGTCACCCGCAGCCGCCAGCTGCCGTCGTTGTCGCGCAGGCCCTGGAGGGGGGCATCTATCAGCAGCCAGTCGAGCAGCACCGGTTCGCGTCCGGCTAGATCTGCTGGGCTTACGCCTACCAACTGGGGCGTGCCGAGCTTGGGAGTGGCCAGGGGATTTGCGGCCACTCGGTTCACCCGCACCTGGTCCCAGGCTCCTGGGCTTTTCACCACTTCTCCCCATGGTTTGGCCGCATAGGCGGTTAGGCGGTGGCTGCCCGGCCCCAGGGGCGGCAGTTCGGCCTCCAGGCGGGTTGGGTCTTGCCCAGAGAGTGAAGCGGTGAGGCGTTGGGGCGGCAGGTCGTCTACTTGCACCACCAGGTGGGGACCCAGCCCGAGGGCTCCCGCATTCACCAAGGGCCAATCGCGAACCTGCACCTGCAATTTGATCGGCCCACTGGGCAGATCACTGCCATCCCGCGGGACTTGGATCGAGACCTGGGGCTGGTGCTCGGCCAGAGCCACCTGAAGTTGTTGAACAGCAGCGGGCGGAGCGACTTCCTGCAAGCGGCCGCTGGGCCCATGGGGAAGTACAGGCGCTGGGCCTGGGCCGCTGTTGCGGCTGGCTGCTACTCGATTGCAGCCTGCTGGCAGCAGCAATACCGCCGCTAGCA
>CAZKER010000357.1:0-4104 GCA_964551845.1 uncultured Cyanobium sp. | reverse complement strand
CCGGCCGCTATCTGGTGATGTGGCTGCGGGACGGCGCCGACTCCAATCTCCGCCTCGGTGTCGTGGCGGCCAAGGCGACGTTCCGGAAGGCGGTTGAGCGGGCAAGGGCCAAGCGACTGCTGCGGGAGGCCTACCGGCTGGAGACGCCGGTGTCGCCCCACTGGGCCGCCGAGCTGGAGGGCATCACGATCGACCCGGCCCGACTGGCCCTGCCGGCAGTGGCAGAACCGTTGGTGGTTGAGACCGCCGGTGGGCTGCTGGTGCCCCTGCGCCGCGACTGGCTGCAGATCGATCAAATAGCCGCCTGGGGGTTGCCGGTACTGCTGGTGGCCCGCAGCGGCCTGGGCACGCTCAACCACACCCTGCTGTCGGTGGAGGCCCTGCGCCAGCGATCCATTCCCCTGCTGGGGCTGGTGCTAAACGGCCCGCTCCATCCCGACAATCCCGCCACCCTGGCCGCATTAGCCCAGGCGCCGGTGCTGGCCCAGCTGCCACCTCTAGAACCCCTCACCGCCGCCGGACTGGCTGCCCAATGGCAGGCACAAGACCTGGGCCGTACCCTGACAGCAGCCATAAGCGCATCCCCCAACTCCCACCCATGAGCAAGCAGCACTGGTTAGTTAGTGGCGCCCTAGTGCTGCTCTGCGGGGGCGTATTGGTGCTGTTTACAGACGTGGAAACCTCCCTGGTGCGGTGGGTCAACTGCGGGCCGCTCTCCACCGCAGGGGAACGCCAGAGCCGCATCTGCCGTTAAGGCCCCGCCAGAATCACCGCCTCGGCGTCGGCCCGCGATAGGCCATAGGGAAAGTGACGCACGCATACGTTGCCGTCGCTGTGCCAGCTCACTTTGAGCTCCTCGACCTCCAGCTCAATCTGGGCACTCCATTCCGGGCGGTGCAGGTCCCAGAGACAGGGATTAGCGCGCTGCCGCTTTGCACCCAACAGCTCCAGCCAGTGCTCCAGAGCAGGCAGGGGGTGGTGATACAGCGGAGTCTTGGGACTGGGCATCTCGGTCATGGCTCCAACCCTGTCACGTTGGTGGAGGCGACTTCGGGCCACCAGCTCGGCCATTGCACCAATTGAGCGCCGCGCATCCAGGCCACTCCAACCCCCAGAACCAAGCTCAACACCAGGGCAAATCCCAACAGCAGCAGCGCCAGCAACTCGCCGCCGGAAAGATCGCGCCGCACCGAAGCGGGCCGGGAAGCAATGGTTGTCTGCGGGGGCGGCGCAAAAGAGCTGGTGGGAGACAACGGAGGGCGCAGCTGGTCGTCATAGCGCTGGCGCAGCGTCGGGTCGCTCAGCACCCCATAGGCCTGCTGCAGCCGCTGGAATGCCGCAGCAGCCTCCCCAGCCGGCAGCACAGTGGTGTCGGGGTGGTACCGCTTGCTAAGCCCCCGGAACGCCTGACGCAGCTCCTGAGGCGAAGCGGTCTGCTGCACTTGAAGCAACTGGTAATAACTGGGAGGGGAGCTGGTCAAGGGCAGGGCACCGGGAAAAAGATCCGGTCTGCGGGATCCTAGGAATTCGAAACCCGTTGCCAAGCTGGATGGCTCGCACCCTTACCGCCAATGCTCTCTGGCAAGAGCTGGGCTGGCAGCCCAGCCCAGACCAAGAACGGTTGCTGGGCGACCTGCAGGTGCAGCTGCGCCAATGGAATAGCAAGCTCAACCTGACCCGCCTGGTGGAGGACGACGACTTCTGGATAGCCCAGGTGTTTGACAGCCTCTGGCCCTTGGTGCCCCTGCTGCAATCGGGGGCAGCCCAGGCGCCGCTGCGGCTGATCGATGTGGGCACCGGTGGGGGCTTCCCAGGCCTGGCGGTAGCCATCGCCTTTCCCCAGGCCCAGTTAACCCTGGTGGATTCGGTGGGACGGAAGGTGGAGGCGGTGCAGGCCATGGCCGCAGCGATGGGGCTGGAGGAGCGAGTGCAGCTGCGCTGCGAGCGGATCGAGCGCACCGGCCAGCAGCAGGCCTGCCGGGGCCAGTTCGACTGGGCACTGGCCCGGGCAGTAGCCAGTGCGCCGGTGGTGGCCGAATACTTGGTGCCACTGCTACTCCCCCAGGGGCGGGCCCTGCTTTATCGCGGCCAGTGGACAAGCAGTGACCAACGGGACCTCGACGCCGCCCTTGTCCCCCTGCAGGCTGGCATCGACCAGTGCCTGGCCAGGGAGTTACCCAGTGGCCGGGGCAGCCGTCACGCCCTGGTGGTTAAACCGCTTGGCCCCTGCCCGCGCACCTACCCCCGGGCCGTAGGGGTGCCGGCTAAGCAACCACTGGGCGCGGCAACGTGCGCTTGAGCCGCACGGGCGAAGGCACGCCAAGAGGCAGGATCTCCTGGTCGGCCAGCTGCTGCTGAAGCTGGGTCAACTGCTCGTAGGCAACCCAGTGGATGCAGTCCACGGGACAGGTATCAATCGCTTCCTGAATCAGATCGGTGGAGTCGCCGTCTTGGCGAATCGCCCGGGAGCGGCCCCAGTGAGGCTCCACCACAAAGGTATTGATCGCCACGTGAGCGCAATAGCGACAACCTATGCAAACAGCCTCGTCAACCCAGACGGCCTTCTGACGCAGGGCTCCGCCCAGCAGTGGTTCATGACCGGTGCGCCGTGACTCAGGGGGCAAGGCGGTGGCCGTGAATGCCAGAGAGGGGTCAACCATGCCGGCAGATGTCACAGATCTAGGCCCAACGGGTAACCACCAACTCGATGCTGCCGTCCTGATGCTGGGATTGCTCGCTCACCTGAAAACCTTCCTCAGCCGTGGCCGCCAAAATGCTGCGCAAGGCATAACGCTGATTGAGCTGGGCTAAAAAGCGCTCCACCGGCACCTGCTGATTCCAGAGGTCAAGATCGGTCACCAGCTCGTAGCTGCCAGTCTCGGGATTGAGCCTAAAACCGATATCAGCGCCATTGGCCTGGGCTACAGCGAGCTGGGCCTCCACGGTTTGACCGCGGTAACCACGCACCATCAGAGATCCTTCCCTGGGGTTATGGCCCAGATCCGCAAGCGCATCGAGCAGAGACTGGCGATCACGAAGCTCGGTCTTGATGGTGCTGAAGTGCGACATCGGTTCGTAGGAGGTAGTCGGTTCAGGAGAGGGACTGGACCTGGCTCTGCCGGGCCTGCTCATGGGAAAGGAAGGCCTCGGACGTTGCCTGACGCTGTTGCAAAACCCCAAGCCGGGCCTCAATACGCTCGGTGAGCTGCTCGCAAGCCAAGCCTTGCAGCCCTTCCACCAACTCATCGACGCGACCATCTGGTCGGATCCGGTAGCGGATGGTGAGCTGATCCATCCCGAACCTGAATTACTTTTCGAATGTTAACCAAGAAATCCTGCAGCTGTTCAGCTCAGCAGACCTTCCTCCACCAGCGTCTGCAGACGCTCCAGCACCTCTGGCTGCTCGAGCTGCTCGAGAGCCAGCCTGGCCTCATCGCGCACCCCTAATTCGAAGTCAGTGAGCATGGCGTGCAACAAAGACTCAACTACCAGTTGCTGACGGGGCTCAACCAGCTCGCCGTAGAGGCGACCCAGGGCCCAGGCGCTATTACTGCGCACCGCTGGCTCACTGTCGATGCGCAGGCTGAGCAACAGCTGAGCCGCGGCGGGATCGGCCTTGGCTGGCCCAGTGCAACCAGCCTCAGCCAGGGAGCTGGCAGCCCAGAGACGCACAGCGGCGATATCCACCTGCAGGGAGCGGATCAGGGGATTGAGTATTGGGGCCTCGGGGTAGTTGCCCAGGCTCCAGGCCACTGCCTTACGTACATAACCGTTGTCGTCTGAGACCAACAGACCCAGCAATGGCTCAACCGCCTGGGGACTGGGGTTACGGCCCAGGGCATAGACCGCGCTCATCCGCAGGATCGGGCAGCTCTCAGTCAGCAGCGGCAACAGCAGGGGCAGGGCCCGGGGATCGCGGTGTTCACAAAAGATGCGCAACCCCTGCATGCACTGCTCCTGGCTGCCGCCGCCCGAGTCGCCCCGCAGCAACACCAAGCCCAGATCGCACTCAGCCGCCACATCGCTGGCCGACGGATCGCTGCTATCGAGGTCATCGAGCGGATCACCGCGCAGCTCCTCGGCCAGCTCCTCGGCCAGCATCTC
>CAZKER010000356.1:0-22320 GCA_964551845.1 uncultured Cyanobium sp. | reverse complement strand
GTCAGGGGCGGCTTGTCGTAGCGGGGCAGGCCGTTCACCCGGGGGATCAACCAGTCGCCGGTTTCGGCCATGGCCCGCGCCGAGGCGGCAAACAGGGGCGGCGTCTCATCCACCAAACCCGTGCTGCCCAGCCGCCACACGAACAGCACCAAGGCTGCTGCTGCGATGAGCCACAGCACCTGGCGGCGCCGAAGTGGGGCGACGGGCGGCAGGTGCATCCGGGGCAAACGCAGGGTTCGAACCTATCCCGCCAGCCCATCCAGCAGCCAGGTCTCTACTCGCTGGGCCAGCACGGCACGCGAGGCGTTGGCCTCCACCCAGGCGCGGCAGGCGCGCCGCTCGATCGTTCCAACCCGGACCACCGCCGCCGCCAGGGCCGTCACATCGTCTGGCTCTACCAGCAGCCCAGTGAGACCCGACTGCACCAGCTCACCCGGGCCGCCGCGGCGGTAGGCCACCACAGGCACACCGCAGGCCATCGCCTCCACCACCACGTTGCCGTAGGCCTCATTCCATTTAGGCGTGTTCAGCAGGGCCCGGCAACGGCCGAGCTCTTGCTGCAACTGGGCTGTGGGCAAGAAACCACGCCATTGCAAGCTGCCCGCCGGCACCGAGGCCTCCACCGCCGCCGCATAAGCCTGGTCCTCCACCAATCCCCACACCGCCAGGGGCAACCCCAGCTGGGCGGCGGCCGCCGCCGCGTCCTCAAGCCCCTTCTCCGGCGCCACTCTCCCGGCCCAGCCGAGCAGGGGCTCAGACTCGGCGCAGAACCCATAGGCGCCCAGATCAAAGCCGTTGCCCAGCACCACCGGCGTCTGAGGCAAACAAAAATCCGCCGCCTGCACCCGGGTGTGAAAAGCCAAGCGCCGCTGGTCCCAGGCCGCCAGCTCGGCAATCGCCAGATCCATGGCTTCGCTGACCGAACCCATGCTCACCAGGTGAAACAGGGGCAGGGGCGCCAGTGGTGTCAGCCAGAGGGGCAGCCAGTCGTAGGCCAAGTTGATCACCGCCTCAAATCCCGCCCCCGGCCCCTCCAACAGAGCCCGCCGCCAGAAGGCCTGCAGTAGGCCATCTGGCGGCATCGTGATCGCTTCGCTGCGCTGCTGGTGCTGGGCACTGGCCTGAATGCTGCCGCTAGAGGTCCACAGCTCGGCGGCGGCGCAGGAGGGGGGCAGCACGGATCCCTCCGCCGCCAGCACCGTGACTCCATGGCCCCGCTCCAGCAGGCCAGCCACCAGGGCGGTAGCCGTGAGCTCCACGCCGCCGCCGCGGCCACTACCCAATGGCCCCACCGGGGTACTCACCACCAGGATCCGCATCAGGGCTGCTCCAGCAGTGGGGTGCCCCGCCAGAGCTGCTGGCGCCGGTTGATCAACAGCACCGAAACCAGGGCCAGCAAGGCCCCAAGCCATTGCAGCGGCCGCAACTGCTCACCCAGCAACCACACCCCGCAGAGCAGGGCAAAAACTGGGGTCAAAAAGGTGAGGGCTGTGAAACCTGTGAGGTCGCCACTGCTGGCAAACCAGAAAAAGAGGCCATAAGCCAAGGCGCTGCCGAGCACGGTGGCGTAGGCCATCAGCCCCCATTCTCCCAGGCTCCAGCTGGGCAGCAGAGCCCCCTGCCAGGCGACCCCGCCCAGCAGCGGCAGGCCACCGATCAGCAGGTGCCAACCGGTGATTGCCACCGGATCGCTCTGGCGGCTGGCGTAGCGACTCAGCACCGTGCCAATGGCCATCGCCGCCGCCGCCGCCAGCATCCACAGCTCACCATGGCTCCAGGCCTGTTCGCCGAGGGAGACGGGACCATCGAGCCACCAGTGGCGCAACACCGGTGCCGGCAAACCCAAGCAGAGGATGCCGAGCAGCCCTAGCAGCAGGCCTACCCAGCCCACCGGATTGATCGCCTCACCAAACAGGCTGCGGGCCAGCAGAGCTACCAGCAGGGGCTGGGAGTCGATCAGCACCGAACCCAGGCCAGCACCGGTCTGGCCCAGGCCCCGGGCCAACAGGCCCTGAAAAAGGCTGCCATCCACCAGGGCAAAGGCCAGCAACCAGGGCCAATCAACGGCAGCCACCCGCAGCGAGCGGCCCAGCAACAACGCCGCCAGCAGCACCAATACCCCTGCGGGAAGCACCCGCAGGCTTGCCACCTGCAGGGGACTGCCGGACTCCAACAGGGGACGCATCGCCGCCATCGCAGTGCCCCAGAGCGCAAAAGGGAGCAACATCAAGGGCCATCGCAGGGCCTGGGGCATGGGCTTCCTGACCAGCGAAGGCTTTGTTTTTAAGATCCAACCACCTCACCTATCCCAAATGCCCTGGCCCTGGCGCCGCAAGACCCGTCGCACCCTGGCGCGCATTGCCATTGAAGGACCAATCGCCGGCCCCACCCGCAGCCGGGTGCTCAAGGCCCTACGCCAGGTGGAACAAAGGGAGTGTCCTGCTCTGCTGCTGCGCATCGATAGCCCTGGCGGCACCGTGGGCGACAGCCAGGAGATCTACAGCGCCCTGCTGCGGCTCCGGGAGAAGGGCTGCAAGGTGGTGGCCAGCTTCGGCAATATTTCCGCCTCTGGCGGGGTCTACATCGGAGTTGCCGCCGAAAAAATTGTGGCCAACCCAGGCACGATCACCGGCTCGATCGGCGTGATCCTGCGGGGCAACAATCTCTCCAAGTTGCTGGAGCGGCTGGGAGTGAGCTTCGAAACCGTCAAGAGCGGCCTCTACAAAGACATCCTTTCGCCGGATCGCGCCCTCAGCGAAGGCGAACGCGAGCTGCTGCAGAGCCTGATTGATTCGAGCTACAACCAATTTGTGGAAGCTGTAGCAACGGGCCGGGGCCTTAACCAGGAGGCGGTGCGCAGCTTCGCCGATGGCCGGGTGTTCAGCGGCGCCCAAGCCCTGGAGCTTGGTTTAGTCGACGTGCTCGGTGACGAGGAGACGGCCAGGCGCCTGGCCTCCGAACTGGCCGGTCTCGACCCTGAGAAAACCCGCCCAACCACTTTTGGCAGCCCGCCTAAACGCTTTGGTGGTGTGCTGCCCGGCCGCAGCCAACTGCGCCAGCTGATCGATAGCTTCAGCCTGGAACTGGCCTGGAGCGGCCAACCCCTGTGGCTCTACCGGCCATGAAAGCTGGATTTGTGCTGCGGGCGCTGCGCGGTGCCACCACCGCCGAGGTGAACAGCGCCGAGGCGATTGAGGCCTCGGTGAAGGAGCTTGTGGATGCCTTGGTGGAGCGCAATGGGCTTCAGGGGGAACAACTGGTGTCGGTGACCTTTTCAGTGACCTGCGATCTGGACGCCTGTTTCCCGGCGGCCATCGCCAGACGCCAGCCCGGCTGGGACCAAGTGGCCCTGCTCGATTGCCAGCAAATGACAGTGGCGGGTGATCTGCCTCGCTGCATCCGACTGCTGGCCCATGCCTGGCTGCAACCGCAGCAGACGCCAGTGCACCCCTACCTGCGCGACGCTGCCGGGCTGCGCCCCGATCGGGCCCAGGCCTGAGCCTGCCGCCACCTTTGGGGCCGACCACCCCGGGCAACGGGGCAGCAGCTGCCTGCTGAGAATCAAGTCACTTATTGGTTCAGCCCTGATGGGTTTCCCTCGCCTTCGCCGCCAGCTGGCCCTTCCAGCCCTAGCCGCCAGCGCTGCTCTCGTGACTGGCGCTGTTGCGTTTAGCTCCAGCCCCCAGCCGAGCCTGGCTCAAGGCACGCCGAGCTTGATGGAGTTCCGCTGGGACAACACCAAGGACTACCGCAAGCTCTACTTCTTCATGACCGACACCCAGCGCCTCAAGCGCTCGGAGTACTACCTGATCCTCAAACCGAAAGATCGCAAGACGGCAATTCTCAAGCTGAGCATCACCGTACCCAGCTATTTTGACGCCAAGATTGATCCCAAGCGAGTCAAACTCTGCAAGATGAGTGAGGGCGGCATGATGTCACGCACCAAGTGCCAGGAGACCATCCCAGCCACGGTCGAGATAGCTGCTGATGGAGGTGCAATTGAGATTTTCCCAGACACTCCCGTTCCAGATACCGGCACTATCGGGGTGTACATGAACATCTTCAACCCTTTCAACATCGGCATGTATCAATTCAATGCCCTCGCCCAAGCTCCCGGCGACGTGCCTATTTCCGGCTACCTGGGCAGCTGGCTTATCCAGATCGATCCGCCCAACAACTGAGCGCAAGCGGCGCCAACCCCGCCTGATAGGTTGGCCCCTACGCCCATTACCGACGCAATAAGCGCAGCGAAGAGCCAGCCATGACTAAGCGCACTCTGGAAGGAACAAGCCGTAAGCGCAAGCGCGTATCTGGCTTCCGCGTGCGCATGCGCAGCCACACGGGCCGCCGCGTGATTCGCACACGACGCCGTCGTGGCCGGGCACGCCTGGCCGTTTGACCCTTGGCCCTGCCCCAATGTCACCGGCTCAAGGGGCAACGGGTGTTTGATCGGGTGTATCAGAAGGGCCGCAAGACACACGGCCCTTTTTTGTTGCTCCGCGTTTTGGACGCCCTGCCCCAGCTGCTGCCAGCCGAGCAGCAGGCATGTCCACCCAGCCCCTGGCGCTGCGGGGTAGTTGTCAGCAGCAAAGTGCACAAGCGTTCGGTACGCCGCAATCGCCTGCGCCGCTTGCTGCATGCCCACCTACTGACCCAGCAGATCGGCGATAGCCAGCGCTGCCTCTGGTTGCTGCTGAGCCTCAAACCCGGCAGTGCTGAGCTTTCCCCCCAGGCCCTGCTGGGAGAATGCAACCAACTTCTTAACCAAGCAGGCCTGACGCGATGAGCACTGCCCCCGCCGCCACGATCCAGGAAAGCATTTTTTACGAAGGCGGGCCCGCTAAGGGAGACCTGATCTTCAACCTGGTGCTGGGCCTCACCCTCATCGGCATCCCCTTTGCCGTTGGTGCGATCGTGCGGGCCCTGTGGCTGCGTTTCCGTATCACCAGCCGCCGCATCGAAGTGAACGGCGGCTGGCTGGGACGCGACCGCACCCAGGTTGTGTACAGCCAGATCCGAGAGGTGCGCAGTGTGCCCCGCGGCTTCGGCCTCTGGGGCGACATGGTGCTGGTGCTGAATGACGGCTCCAAGCTCGAGATGCGTGCAGTGCCAGGGTTCCGCGAACTCGAGGCCTACATCGAAGAGCGCCGCCAGGCCAAGAGCTCCACACCCAAGGGCATGGCCGCCTAGACCATCAGTCACACTGAGCCCACGCTCCCCCCTACCCCGAGAGCCCCTCTGCCGTGATCGGCTACATCTCCGACAACCTGCTGCTCCCAATCCTCGATTTTTTCTACGGATTGGTGCCCAGCTACGGCCTGGCAATCATCGCCCTCACCGTGGTGATCCGCCTGGCACTTTTCCCGCTGAGCGCCGGCTCGATCCGCAATGCCAGGCGCATGCGGATCGCCCAGCCCGCCATGCAGAAGCGGCAGGCCGAGATCAAGGCCAAATACGCCAGCAACCCTCAAAAGCAGCAGGAGGAGCTGGGCCAACTAATGAAAGAGTTCGGCAGCCCCCTGGCTGGCTGCCTGCCCCTCTTGGTGCAGATGCCGATCCTGTTCGCCCTGTTCGCCACCCTGCGGGGCTCACCGTTCGCGGATGTGCCTTACACCCTCAACCTCAAGGTGCTGCCGGCTGAGCAGATCGCCGCGGTAGAGCCCAAACCCTTCAACAGCCCCAGCCATTCGATATTCGTTACCGAAACAACCCACGTGCCGGTGATCGCCAGCCTCGAAGGCGGCACCAAGCTGGGGGTGGGTGATTCTGCCCAGGTGAAACTCCACACCAAGGATGGTTCGAGCTTTGCTTCGGTGCTGCAGGGTATCGATCACGGCGATGCCTACACGCCCGCTTGGAGCGTGACCAAGGGAGAAGGGGTGGTGAGCGTGTCAGCCGATGGCACGGTCACGGCACTCGGCACCGGCGACGCCACCGTGGAGGCAAAAATTCCCGGCCTGGCAGCCCGCAGTGGCTTCCTGTTCATCAAGGCCCTCGGCCAGGTGGGCTTTATGACCGACGGCGCCGTCAATTGGGATATCGCCATCCTGGTGGCCGGTTTCGGCGCCAGCTTGTTTGCCTCCCAGATCCTTTCTGGCATGGGCATGCCTGCCAATCCTCAGCAATCCACGGCCAACAAGATCACTCCGGTGATGATCACCGGCATGTTCCTGTTCTTCCCCTTGCCGGCTGGGGTTTTGCTTTACATGGTGGTGGCCAACATCTTCCAGGCCCTGCAAACCTTCCTGCTAAGCCGCGAAGCCTTGCCTGAAAACCTGCAGGCGATCCTTGACCAGCAAATGGCCCAGCAACCGCTCACGGTTTCAGCCAGCGGCGGTCGCCTGCCCTTCGAACCCAAGGGCAAGAAGTGATTCGTGGCCAATTCCCCCCTGCCAGAGCACTCTGAGCCGATGGTTGGGGAACAGCTGCGGCCAGTTCCCCTCCAGGAACTGCGATACCTGGAAGATGGGAGACATTGGCACATCGACCAACCCATCGCTGGACTGGCCAGCCTTACACCGGTGCGCGGCCAACTGCATGCCACCCATCGGGGCAACGTGCTGGAAGTGAAGGGTGAGGCTGAAACGATCGTCACCCTCTGCTGTGATCGCTGCCTGCAGCACTTCAACCATCCCCTGCGTGCCAGCAACCAGGAATTGCTTTGGATCGGCGAACCCGTACCCAATTCTTCCGACTCCATAGCAACGGTGGGCGCGCCTGACGACAGCGGCCTGATGGAGCAACTAGATCCCAGGGGCAACTTCGATCCTGAGCACTGGGTTTTCGAACAACTAAACCTGCTGCTGCCGATCGTTAACCACTGCGGCAAGGACTGTCCGGGGCCAGTCACCTGGAGCAGCGAAGGATCCAGCGGCGACCCCCGCTGGCGTGGGCTGCAGGGCTTGGGTTCCTAGGCTGTTTTCGTGACCGACAGCTGGGCCGACCAACTCGATCTGCTGATCCGGGCCCGCACGCCCATTCTGTGGATCCGCAGCCTGGAAGAGGAACGGGTTGATGGCCTATTGGAGCAAGCCGCCCAGCGGCTAGGCGGCCGCACCCTGCTGCGCTGGGACTTCATTGATGGATTGAGCGGCGCCCCAAACCGCAGCGGCGAGGCGTCCCGCAACCCGATGGCGGCCCTTGCCTGCCTCGATCCCCTGCCGCCCGAGCAGGGGGCCCTGCTGGTGCTGCGCGATTTTCACCGCTACTGCGAAGACGCCGGTGTCTGCCGCCGGCTGCGCAACCTCGCTTCGAGCCTGCGCCAGGCACCCCGCACCCTGGTGATCACTGCCCCCGACTGGGCCATCCCCCGCGAGCTGGAAGACAGCATCACCCTGCTGGACCTGCCCTTGCCCGATGCCGAGGAGATCCGCCAGCTGCTCAGCACAATCGCTGGGGCCAGTGGCTATCCGATGGCGCCGGCCGTATGCGAGCAACTCACCGCCGCCTGCCACGGCCTCAGCGAGCAGCGGGTGCGCCAGCTAGCCGCCCGGGCCTTGGCACGGCGCGGCCAGCTCGGGGAGGCGGACCTGGCCGAGGTGCTGGAGGAGAAACGTCAGGCGATCGCCAAAAGCGAGCTGCTGGAGTATTGCCCTAGCGAGGCCAGCCCCGCCGATATCGGTGGCCTCGAAGCCCTTAAGCACTGGCTGGAACAGCGCCACATGGCCTTCAGCGAAGAGGCGATGCGCTACGGCCTGCCCCTGCCCCGCGGCGTACTGCTGGTAGGCCCCCAGGGCACTGGCAAATCGCTCACCGCCAAAGCGATCGCCCACAGCTGGAGCATGCCCTTGCTGCGTCTGGATGTGGGCCGGCTGTTCGCCGGCTTAGTGGGCGCTTCCGAGGCCCGCACCCGAGACATGATCCAGCGAGCAGAGGCCATGGCCCCCTGCGTGCTCTGGATCGATGAGATCGACAAGGGCTTTGGTGGTGATTCACGCAGCGACGGTGGCACCAGCCAGCGGGTGCTCGGCACGGTGCTCACCTGGATGGCCGAAAAAACCAGCGCCGTGTTTGTGGTAGCCACCGCCAATGGCGTTGACAAGCTGCCAGCCGAGCTGCTGCGTAAGGGGCGCTTTGATGAAATTTTCCTGCTGGATCTCCCCAGCGCTGAGGAGCGCCGCGCCATCCTCGATCTGCAGCTGCGTCGCAGGCGGCCCGAGCACACCATTCCCCTCGAAGTACTGGTAGACCGCACGGCTGGCTTCTCCGGAGCCGAACTGGAGCAGACCGTGATCGAGGCCATGCACCTGGCCTTCGCTGAGCAGCGGGAATTCGGCGAGGCCGACCTAATCGCCGCCGCCAGCCAGGTGGTGCCCCTGTCGCGCACCGCCCGTGAGCAACTGGAGGCCCTGCAGGCCTGGGCCAGCGGCGGCAGGGCCAGGCCCGCTTCCCGCGGTTAACTCCGGCGGGCGGAGATGTCGGGGCGTAACGAACTCCGACGCCAGGTAACAAGCTCAGCGCCAGGCCAGGATTTAAAGGGAAATCACCCTTACGTTCTGGCCCAAGTCGCCAGAGCCACCGTGAGCCCCACTCCCAACAGCCGCCCTGAAGTGCTCAACCAACTGGCAGTGGCATGCCTGGGAGCGGGGATCGTGACCACCGTGGCGGTGGCCCAAGGACAGAACCCGCTCACCGCCCTGGGCATCACCCTGTTTTCTGCAATCGCCGCCGTAATGGTTGGCCAGGTGCTCTAGTTTGCTCCCATCGCCAGCGGAATCCTGGGCACAGGGAAGCCATTGGCACCCAGCACGTCCAGGATCATCCGATTGGTGTCGAAATACACCTGCCAGTAGTTGTCGGTGTGGGTGTAAGGACGCACCGCCAGTCGGGGACCACGCTCACTGAACTCGAGCACCTCGATGTCAGCCTCCATGCCAGCAAACTGATTCGGCACCTGCTTGATTCCCTCTTTAAGAAGGGCGATCGCTCGGCCTACATCAGCGGAATGGTCGAGCTGAGCCACCAATTCAACACGGCGGTATCCATGGGCTGAATAGTTCTGAATGGTGTCGCCAAACAACTTGCCGTTGGGCACGATGTTGAGGACGTTGTCTGGAGCCAACAGCGAGGTAACAAACATGCCGATTTCCTCCACCGTGCCGGTGATGCCTCCAGCCGTTACGAAGTCCCCTACGCTGAAGGGGCGGAAAATCTGCAGAAAAACCCCTGCTGCAAAGTTGCCGAGCATGCCACTCCAGGCGGCCCCGATTGCAACACCGGCACCGGCAAGCAGGGCTGCGAAGCTAGCTGTCTGAATACCAAAGAACCCCAGGATCGCCACTACCAAAATCACCCGCAGAACCGCCGCGAGGATGTTGATCAGATAGCCGACGACAGTCGCGTCAAGAGTGCTGTGACGCAAACTTTTGCGCATTATGCGCATTGCCAGCTGAATCAGCCAGCCACCCGCAATCCAGAGGGCAACTGCCCCAACCAGCTTTAAAACGAACGGAACAATAGTGGAAGCAACCAGCGCAGACAAATCCGGAGTTGGCATGAACAGACAGTAAATAGTTGTCGAGTTCGAAGTTTTAGTGATAATTGGCCCGATAGTCAATGCAATGCCAGGATCCTGACAAATAGGCACTCCTGATGACAGCTGCTTTCCGGTCCCAGCTAGCCGCCCTGGCCAACAAGACCTACTTCAACTACGGCGGCCAGGGGCCCCTGCCCGATTCCTCGTTGCAGGCGATCACAGCAACCTGGCGCACCATCCAGGAGCTGGGCCCGTTTACTGGCGCCGTCTGGCCGTTTGTCGAACAGACAACAAACCAGCTGCGCCAGCACCTGGCAAGCTGGTTTGGCGTGCCGGCGCACCGGCTTGCCTTCAGCGAAAACGTAACCAGTGGCTGCGTACTGCCGCTCTGGGGCCTGCCCTGGCAGGCGGGCGACGAACTCCTGATCAGCGACTGCGAGCACCCAGGGGTGGTGGCCGCCTGCCGGGAACTGGCCCACCGCCAGGGGCTAGTGCTGACCACCTTGGCGGTGGGAGATCTGCGCGGCAGCCCCGAGGACACAGACCAGCAAGTGCTGAAGCGATTGGAGCGCCAGCTCAGCCCAGCCACCAGATTGGTTGTGCTTTCACACCTGCTCTGGAACACGGGCCAGGTGATGCCGATTGCAGCGGTTGCCAGCCAGCTCAACTCACACCCCAGGCATCCCTGGCTGCTGGTGGACGGGGCCCAGTCCCTTGGAGCCATCCCCATCGAAGCCGCGGCAGCCGCGGCCGACATCTACGGCTGCACCGGCCACAAGTGGTGTTGCGGCCCCGAGGGACTGGGCGCTGTGGCCCTTTCGGAGCGGGTGGTGCGCGAGGCCAGACCCACCCTGATCGGCTGGCGCAGCCTTAGCCACGAAGCCAGCGGCCAAAGCGAATTTCACACCGACAGCCGGCGCTTTGAAGTGGCCACCTCCTGCATACCCCTTTGCGCTGGCCTTGAACAATCCTTGCAACTGCTGGAGGCCGAAGGCACAGCCGAAGAGCGCCTGGCCCTGATTCAGCGGCGCAGCGGCTATCTCTGGCAAGGACTGCAGGCCAACCCCCGTGCCCGCACGCTGTTGGAGGTGCCGCCACCGGCGGGGCTGGTCAGCTTTGAGCTCAGCGGGGAAGATCCGGAAAGAGTGGTGAAGCGCCTGGGTGAACAGGGAATCTGGCTACGCAGCCTCGACGATCCCCACTGCCTGCGGGCCTGCACCCACATCACCACCAGCGAAGCCGAGATCGAGCAGCTGCTTAGAGCTTTGCAAGCGCTCTGAGTTGCTCCCAACTCCAAACAAAAAGAAGGGGCTTACGCCCCTTCTGTTGATCCAGCTTCTTTAGATCTAATTGAGATCAGGAAGCCTGATCGCTGAACACATTGCGGTACACCCAGCCAGCCAGCAGGGCTCCCACAATCGGCGCCGCCCAGAACAACCAGAGCTGACCCATCGCTTCCACTCCGGCCCAAACAGCCACTGCAGTGCTCCGCGCAGGGTTCACCGATGTGTTGGTCACCGGGATGCTGATCATGTGAATCAGCGCCAGGGCGAGGCCAATAGCAACGCCAGCAAAACCAGAGGGCGCCAGGCGATCAGTAGCACCAATAATCACCAAAAGGAAGAAGAAGGTGAGCACCAGCTCCACGATCAAAGCTGCCCAGAAGCCATAGCCACCCGGTGAATGGGTGCCCCAACCATTTGTAGCCAGAGGATTGCTGCCTGCCATTACCAGATCAAAAGCTGGGCCACCGGCCACCACCAGCTTGATGAAGCCTCCGGCCAGCACACCACCAATCACCTGAGCCACAATGTAAGGAAGCAGCTCCGAACCCTTCATTCGGCCGCTAGCCCAAAGACCGAAGCTCACCGCCGGGTTGAGGTGGCAACCAGAGATGTGGCCAATTGCATAGGCCATTGTTACCACCGTGAGGCCAAAGGCCAGCGACACCCCTAGAAAACCAAGGCCAAAGGGATTGCCCGGAGCAATATCGGCTCCAGTGAGGTACGGGAAATTAGCAGCGATTGCGGCACTACCGCACCCTCCCAACACCAGCCAAAAAGTACCGAAGCCTTCGGCAAGAAGCTTCTTGCCCATTGGAATAGAGGTCGTCACAAAGGTGATTGATACAACTGTCGGAATGTATCCAGTGCGCCTAGCGGAAACAACCAATCAGGAACATTCCGAAGCATTCAGCCCCTAAGCGACCCGGCGGCGGCGCAGGGCTTTCTCCGCCTCTTCCCGATCGTCGAAATGAACCTTGGTGGTGCCGAGGATCTGATAGTCCTCATGGCCCTTGCCGGCGATCAGCACCAGATCCCCAGGTGCCGCTGCAGCGATGGCCGCGGCGATGGCCGCAGCCCGGTCAGCCTCCACCAGCAAGGATCCTTGAGGCGGGATACCAGCAGTCACATCGGCCAGGATCTGCTGGGCATCCTCGGTGCGGGGGTTGTCGGAAGTGACATAGAGCTGGTCAGCCAGCTGGGCTGCGATTGCTCCCATCTGGGGCCGTTTGCTGCGGTCGCGGTCACCGCCGCAGCCGAACACGCAGATCAGGCGCCCTGCCGTGAAGGGGCGGCAGGCAGCCAGGGCATTGGCCAGGCCATCGGGGGTGTGGGCGTAATCCACAAGCACGGCTGGATCGCCGCAACCGTCACCCACCACAACCCGCTCCATGCGTCCAGGCACACCGCGGAAACTGGCCAGCCCCTCAAGCAACAGGGGCAGGGGGACTCCCTGCTGGACCAGGGCTCCAACCGCCTGCAGCAGGTTCATCAGGTTGAAGCGCCCCACCAGGAGCGAGTGGAAAGCGCCCTCCCCCGCCGGCGTCTGCAGCACCCCGCTCACGCCACCGGCGCCAAGCTGCAGATCACGGATGAACAGCTCGGCGCTGGGGTCCTCCAGGGAGCTGCGCCAGCAGGCATTACCTAGACGGCTCGCCAGCTGGGCGCCCCAGGGGTCATCGCCATTCACCACCGCCCCACCTGCCAGCAGCGGCTCAGCAAATAGCCGGGCCTTTGCCTCGAAATAGGCCTGCATCGACAGGTGATAGTCGAGGTGGTCTTGGGTGAGGTTGGTAAACACGGCACCGGAGAAGTGGCAGCCCGCGACCCGCTGCTGATCCAAGGCGTGGGAGCTCACCTCCATGGCACCGATTTGGGCACCGGCCTCAACGGCCTGGGCCAGCTGGGCCTGGAGCAGATCGGCGAAAGCCGTTGTGTGCTGGGCCGTCACGCTGTAGCCGGGCCAGCGGTTTACCAAGGTGCCAAACAAAGCTGAAGGCCTGCCTGCCGAAACAGCTAGATGCTCGATCAGATGGGTGGTGGTGGTTTTGCCGTTGGTGCCGGTGACGCCAATCAGGGCCAGCCGGCGGCTGGGCTGGGACCAAAATGCAGCCGCCAGCTCACCGGCCCAGCGGGCCAGCGGCTCCGGAGCGATCACAACCGCATCGCCTGGCCCAGGCGGCTGAAGCGCCGCCGCTGCCTCGCTGACCACCGCCGCTAACGCGCCGGCCTGCAAGGCCTGGGGCCAGAAGCATCCACCATCCACCTGGGTGCCAGGCAGCCCCACAAACAAAGTGCCCCGCCCGATGCGGCGCGAGTCACAGCTGATGCCGCTCACCTCCCCGTTGGGCACACCCGCCGGCACCTCCAAGCCCACCTGCCGCAGGACCGGATGGAGCAGCTGGGTCATGGCACCGTCAGGGCAGCTGGCGCCTTTCTAAGCGTCCTGGCTGGAAAAACCGTGCTTCTGCAACCAAACCTGCAAGCTGGATCCGGTCAACCGTGGCGGCACCCTTGGCAGCTGCCGATCTCCCTGGGCAGAGCGCACCTGCAGCACAGGCACCTCCAGCCCAAAGCGCGCCTGCAGGGCGGGATCGCCATCCACATCGATCGACTCCAGGGCCAGCGGGGGATCGAGGGCGCGCAACTTCTGCTCAAGTCCCTCGCAGAGACAGCACCCCTTGCGGGTTAGCAGCAGCAAAACCGGGAGCCCAGGAGAGGGGGAGGGCGAAGAAGGGGAGGAGACCATCAATCGGGCACGGGATCACAACCGCAGGCAGTGAAGGGGTGACAACGCAGCAGTCGCTTCAAGGTGAGCCAGCTGCCCCGCCAGGGGCCATGGCGGCTGATCGCCTCGAGGCCATAGGCGCTGCAACTGGGAATGAAACGGCAACGAGGCCCTAACAAGGGCGAAATCCACTGGCGATAGAAGCCGATCAGGGCGAGCAACAACGCTGCCAGGCAACGAGTCAGCAATTGGATCGGCAGTTTGGCCGGCAGTTGGATCGCTACCCCACCATTGGCCGCCTGCAGCGAGGCGAGGCCCGGCTCTGGCTGGAGATCGAGGCTGCGCGGCCCAACCGATAAGATCGATCGTTGGCGCGGCACAGTTCGGGTTAGCGGGATCCTCCCAGCATGCTCGATGCCGCAGCGCCTTGCCTCCCAAGGGAGGTACTTCGTCCTTTGAATTCGTTTTCATGTCTCGCTACCGCGGCCCTCGCCTGAGGATCACGCGGCGCTTGGGAGACCTTCCCGGTCTCACCCGTAAGTCCGCTAAGCGGTCTTATCCCCCCGGTCAGCACGGCCAAGCCCGTCGCAAGCGCTCCGAATACGCCATCCGCCTCGAAGAGAAGCAGAAGCTTCGCTTCAACTACGGCATCTCCGAACGTCAGCTGGTTCGCTACGTCAAGAAAGCCCGAGCCCAGGAGGGTTCCACGGGTACCAACCTGCTGAAACTGCTCGAGAACCGTCTCGATAACGTTTGCTTCCGTCTCGGGTTTGGCCCCACCGTCCCCGGCGCCCGTCAGTTGGTGAACCATGGCCACGTGACCGTGAACGGTCGCGTCGTGGACATCCCCAGCTATCAGTGCAAGGCCGGTGATGTGGTCTCCGTGCGCGAGCGCAAACAGAGCAAGAAATTGGCTGAGGGCAACCTAGCCTTCCCGGGTCTAGCCAACATTCCTCCCCACCTGGAGCTCGACAAAAACAAGCTCGTCGCCAAGGTGATCAGCAAGTGCGAGCGCGAATGGGTCGCGCTTGAGATCAACGAACTGCTGGTGGTCGAGTTTTACTCCCGCAAGGTGTGAGCTACTGGCTGCTGCGGCAGCCCGTTCAGCACTGCGCTATCTAAGCCCTCGCCTTGCAGCGGGGGCTTTTTGTTGCATTCATTTTTGTGGCGGCTGGCGTGGCGGCAGCGCCCAACCTGCGCGCTTGTTAGCTAAACCATGGCTTAGCCAAGCCTTGCAAACACATACATCAGCCGCTGCCGATCAAGGTCTCCAGGGCGGCGGCCACGTCGGCTTGGCGCATCAGCGCTTCGCCCACCAGCACCGCATCGGCACCGGCACCCTGAACGCGATCGAGATCATCCCGACTGAACAGGCCCGACTCGCTCACCAACAGGCAGCCCTTGGCCCGGATGCGTTCGCCATAAACGGCAGTGAGCTGCTCAGTGGTAGCCAGATCGGTATGGAAGCTGGCTAGGTCGCGATTGTTAATCCCGATAAGTTGCACGCCATCGAGGCCTAATACCCGCTCAAGTTCCTCGGCGTCGTGTACCTCAACCAGCACGGCCAAGCCCAGAGCCCTGGCCACCTTGAGCAAGTAAGCCAAATCCTGATCGCTGAGAATCGCGGCGATCAGCAGGGCCGCATCGGCCCCGGCGGCGCGGGCCTGATAAAGCTGATACGGGCTCAGGATGAAGTCCTTGCAGAGCAGGGGCAGATCAACCACCTGGCGCACCTGCACCAGCACCTCAAAGCCACCCTGAAAAAATTGCTTATCGGTGAGCACCGAGAGGCAGCTGGCGCCACCGGCGGCGTAGCCCTTGGCAATCGCTTCAGGGTCGAAATCCTCACGGATCACGCCTTTGCTGGGGCTGGCCTTTTTCACCTCAGCGATCACCGCCGGCTTGCGGCAGGAGGCCCGCAGAGCCGCCAGAAAATCCCGGGGCGCCGGCAGCTCAGCCACCTGCTGCTTGAGTTTCTCCAAGGGCACCCGCTCCCGGGCGGCCGTTATTTCGCGATCCTTCTCCCAGAGGATCTGCTCAAGGATGTGGCGTGGTTCGCTGTCCTCGTGGCGGATGGCGTACTCAAGAAAAGCCACCTTCACCTTGGGGTTGGGCGGCCGGCGACGGATCTCCATAGTGCTCAGCCTGCCACCGCCATGGCTGCTTGCTTGTAGGCAACTTCCACCACCTCGCTCAAGGTGGGGTGGGTGTGCACCTCCGTGGCCAGTTGCAACACGCTCTGGCGGCGGGCCACCGCGTTGGCGATCTCCTGGATCAGGTCGGCGGCGTGCAAGCCGTAGATGTGGGCGCCCAGCACCTCACCACTGACTTTGTTGAACAGCAGCTTCATCAGGCCGTCGCTCTCAAGTTCAGCCAGGGCCTTGGAATTGGCCTTGAAGTAGCTGCGCACCAGGCCCAATTCAAACCCCTCTTGCGCAGCTAGTGCCTTGGCATCGGCCTCGCTCAGGCCCACCGAGCTGATCTCCGGGTGGGTGAAAGTTGCCGCCGGGATCGAGCGGTAGTCGATCTGGCGGCTGTGGCCAAGGATGTTTTCTATCGCAACGGTGCCTTGGGCGGCAGCGGTGTGGGCCAGCATCATCTTGCCGGTCACATCGCCTACGGCCCAAAGGTGCGGCACGGGCTCACCGCCCACCAGCACACGCATCCGCTCATCAACAGGTACGAAGCCCCGTTCGGTTTCCACGCCGACAGCTGCCAGGTTGAGCTCGGCGCTGCTCGGCACCCGGCCGGTGGCCACCAGCACCGCATCCACCTCAAGGGTTTCCACCAGCTCCTTGGTGGCCATATCTGCCAGCTCGATCTTTACCGGACAGCCAGGTGTCACCTTGCGGGCCAGCACACCGGCGCGGGCATCTATGTCGCGGCCATTGATCAAGGTGCGGGCAGCGAGCTTGGCGATATCGGGATCGAAGGTGGGCATCACCCGATCGAGGGCCTCAATCATCGTGACCTCACAGCCCAGGGCCGTGTACACATCGGCGAATTCCAGGCCGATGTAACCGCTGCCGATGATCGCAAGCCAGCGGGGCAGCCACTCGAGATTCACCGCCTCATCACTGGTAAATACAGTGCGCCCATCGGTTTCGATGCCGCGGGGCACGAAAGGTTCCGAACCGGTGGCCAGAATTACGTCGCGGGCCCTGATGGTGCGCTCGATGCCACTGCCGCTCTCGCGCACCGTGACTTGCTGATGGCCGGCCAGGCGACCCTGACCCCGCAGGATCGTGGCCCCGGCGCGCTCCAGGGTTTTGGTGAGATTGCTGCGGATAGTTGCCACCAGCTGGTTGGCATGGTCGGCGATCTTCTGGCGCTCAAAGCGCACTGGGGCGGCGTGGATGCCGAAGCCAGCCAGGTGCTCAGCATCAGCCAGCTCCCGCACCCGCCCGCTTGCCGCCAGCAGGGCCTTGGAGGGCACACAACCTCGGTTCACGCAGGTGCCACCCATATCGCGCGATTCGACGATGGCGACCCGCAGGCCATGGTCGGCGGCGTGCTTGGCCGCATCGAAACCGCCATAGCCGGCACCGATCACGATCACGTCGTAATCGAAGCTCGAACCATCAAAACGCAATCCGTGGAGGGGGGCGTCGCTCACCGATCAGCACTGCGATTGTTAAAAGGCATTCTCCCCCGTCAAGCTCCAGCCTGCTGCCGCAGGCGCTCGAGCAGTAGCGGAGCTGCCGCCACGGCCACATTCAGGGATTCCACCGCCGTGCTGTGGGGAATGGTGACCCGCTGGCTGGCCAGGGCCTGGAGCTCCGCCGACACCCCAGCCCCCTCATTGCCAAGCAGCAACACCGTGGGCCGAGTCCAATCGAGTTTCCAATAGGGAATAGGTGCCGCCGCAGCAACCCCCGCACCGGTCTCAGGGCGCACCGCAACCACCACCTGCAGGCCCGCCGCCGTTGCCGCCTGCAACCGTTCCGCCAACTCCTGCCGGCTTTCCCGCATCAGGGGCAGGGCCAAGGCAGCCCCAGCCGAAGCGCGCAACACCTTGGGCTGGAAGGGGTCAGCCCCATCAGCCAGCCACAGGGCGCCAACTTCCGCCGCCAAGGCAGTACGCATCAGGGTGCCGAGGTTGCCGGGATCCTGGATGCCATCAAGGGCCAGCACAAAGCTTGCCGTGCCTGGATCCGCTGCAAACGATTGCGGCAGGCTGGCCACCACACCATCGGGATGCTGGGTGGTGGCCACGGCCTCCAGCACCTCGCCACTCACCAGCCGCCAGCTGCAGCCTTGGGGCAGAGCAGCCACCAGCTCACCGTGGTCGGCCAACCAAGCGGCGGTGGCCAGCACATCCCTGGGCTTGAGGCCTAAGCGCACCGCTTCCTGCAGGAGGTGAGTGCCCTCCAGCAACATCAAACCCTGCTCTCGACGGCCGCGAGACTCATGCAGCAGGCGCAGCTGCTTCACCAGGGGGTTGCGGCGGCTGGTAACCGGCTCAGCGCCACCCAGCCCAGTGCTTGCTATCACCTCAAAATGCCTGGTGACGGCGCACGTGCAGGCCGTCGTGCACCACAACCTCCTTACCGTCGAGATCGAGGCCCCGCACCGATGCGACCTCACCCTTCAGCCCTTCAGCCTGCAGATTTTGGACCAGCTTCTTGAGCAGCACATCCTCGATTGTGGATTGATCGAGGCTGTCTGGCGTAAGGCTCTCAAGGAATTTGCCGAGCTTCGAGGCCACCACCTCGGAAGCATTTGAGATCTTGAGAACGATCATGAGAAAAATGCGGATGGGGAGACTTGAACTCCCACGACATTGCTGCCACTAGTACCTGAAACTAGCGCGTCTACCAATTCCGCCACATCCGCGTGGCTGTCGCTGGAGCAAAGCTCGGCGCAACGGTGTGAACATACGCCATCGGCAACCCTCAGCAACGGTTAGAGCCAGTTTTAGCAGCGTCCTCTAGACGGTCTCACCTTTTATTGTCAATATGCTGCGACGTGAGCTGGGCAGTCGTTCCATGGGTCTGATCGCTGTCCAGTCACCCAACAGGATTCACTCTCTTCAAAATCCTCAACTGGAGATCCGGGGCGGCCGGCGGCTCTCTGGTGTGATGCAGGTAAGCGGTGCCAAAAATTCAGCATTGGTGCTGATGGCCGCCTGTCTTTTGACCCGGGATACGATCCGTTTACGAAATGTTCCCCCGCTCACCGACATCGCCGCCATGAGCGAAATGCTCAGCAGCCTCGGCGGCCAGGTACGTCGTGACGGCGACGCATTGGAATTAAACGGCGACAGCATCAATACTTCTGCAGCCCCCTACGAGCTGGTGAACAGCCTGCGGGCCAGCTTCTTCTGCATCGGCCCCCTGCTAGCCCGCATGGGCATGGCCAAGGTGCCCCTGCCTGGCGGCTGTCAGATCGGCACCCGGCCCGTTGTTGAGCATGTCAAAGGTCTTAAGGCACTGGGAGCCCAGGTCACTATTGAGCACGGAGTCGTCACCGCCGTGGTTCCCGGTCGCGGCCATCGCCTCACGGGCGGCCGCATCCATATGGACTGCCCCAGCGTTGGCGCCACAGAGACCTTGATGATGGCTGCCGCTCTTGCCGATGGCGAGACGGTGATTGACAACGCCGCCCTTGAGCCAGAGGTAATTGATCTGGCCGGGCTGCTGATCGCCATGGGCGCCAAGGTGCGTGGAGCCGGCACCTCCACCATCACGATCGTGGGCGTGGATCGCCTGCATGGCGCCGACTACGCCGTGATCCCCGATCGCATCGAAGCCGGCACCTTCCTTCTGGCGGCCGCCATCACCCGCTCCCACCTGCGGGTAGCTCCGGTGATCCCCGAGCACCTCGGAGCCGTACTTACCAAGCTCGAAGAGGCCGGCTGCACCCTGGAGCACGACGGCATCGGTCTCACCATCAAGGCCGACCAGATCAACGCGGTCGACCTGCGCACCCAGCCTTTCCCCGGCTTCCCCACCGACCTGCAGGCCCCGTTCATGAGCCTGTTGGCCACGGCCCGGGGCACCAGCGTGATCACCGAAAACATCTTTGAAAACCGCTTGCAACACGTAGGCGAACTGCAGCGCATGGGAGCAGCCATCCGCATGCAGGGCAACACCGCCTTTGTCGAAGGGGTAGCCAGCCTCAGCGGTGCTCCAGTGCAGGGCAGCGACCTGCGCGCCTCAGCTGCCATGGTGCTGGCCGGCTTAGCAGCCGACGGCATCACCAGCGTGCGCGGCTTGGAATTCCTTGATCGTGGCTACGCCAACCTGGAGGGCAAGCTCAACGCCGCCGGTGCCTGCATTGAGCGTGTCAGCTCGGCGGCTTAAGCTCTTCACTGCGGGAGCGTGCCGGAATTGGTAGACGGACTCGACTCAAAATCGAGCGCCTTCGGGCATGTGGGTTCGAGTCCCACCGCTCCCATCTCGCAAGTGCCCATCTCACATGTGATGGACACCTATGCCCGCTTCCCGATCAGCCTCACCAGGGGCCGGGGAGTTTGGGTTTGGGATAGCAACGGCAAGCGCTATCTCGACTGCGTGGCAGGCATCGCCGTCTGCACCCTTGGCCACAGCGACGGGCGGATGAAGCGGGCGTTGATCCGTCAGCTGGGCAAGCTTCAACACGTGTCCAACCTGTATCGAATCCCTGAACAGGAGGAACTGGCCGCTGCGATCACCGCCAACAGCTGCCTCGATCGGGTCTTCTTTTGCAACTCCGGCGCTGAGGCCAACGAAGCCGCCATCAAGCTGGCCCGTAAGCACGGTCACACGGTGCGCGGCATCGCCTGCGGCGGCGGGCAGGCACCCCTGATCCTCACTGCCCAGGCCAGTTTCCACGGCCGCACCCTGGCCACGGTCACGGCCACTGGCCAGCCCAAATACCACCAAGGCTTTGAGCCGATGGTGCAGGGCTTCCGCTACTTCCCGTACAACGACACCGCCGCCTTTGAAGCCCTGCTGGCCAGCTGCGAGGCCCAGGGCCCGCGGGTGGCCGCCGTGCTGCTCGAACCGATCCAGGGCGAGGGCGGCGTACATCCCGGCAATCGCTCCTTTTTTCAGCGGGTGCGCGAGCTCTGCGATGCCCACAACATCCTGCTGATCTTCGATGAAGTGCAAATCGGCGTTGGCCGCAGCGGCCAGCTCTGGGGCTACGAACAGCTGGGGGTTGAGCCTGATGCGATCACCATCGCCAAGGGGCTCGGCGGCGGCATCCCCATCGGCGCCCTGGCGGTGAAGGCCAAAGTTGATCACTTCCGCCCGGGAGAACACGCCAGCACCTTCGGCGGCAACCCCTTCGCCTGCCGGGCTGGCCTCACCGTGATGGCGGAGCTGGAGCGCCGCGATCTGCTCAACCACGTTCAGCGGATGGGCGGTCTGCTGCAGCAGCTGCTGGCCGAGTTGGTTAGCCGCCACCCCACCCTGCTGGAGGGGGTGCGGGGCTGGGGACTCCTGCAAGGTCTGGTGCTGCGCGCCGAAGCCCCGAGCGCCCCGGAGATCGTCAAGGCGGCTATGGAGCAGGGGCTGCTGCTGGTGCCCGCAGGTCCTCTGGTGGTGCGCTTCGTGCCACCGCTGGTGATTCAGCCCCGCCACCTGCGCCTGGCCGTCGACCGTCTCGAGCGCGCCCTGCTCAGTCTTGGGCGCTGAAACAGCCTTGGGCGTTGAAACAGCCTTGGGCGCTGAGACAGACAACTTCGCTGACCTGATCGAGCCCTTCAGCCGCCGCGGCGTCGACCTGGGCCTAGATCGCCTCCAGGCGGCCCTGGCCGAGCTGGGCCATCCCGAGCGCCGCTTCGCCGCCGTACAGGTGGCGGGCACCAACGGCAAGGGTTCGATCTGCACCCTGGTGCACCAAGCCCTACTGGCCGCCGGCATCCGCGCCGGCCTCTACACCTCACCGCATCTAGTGAGCTGGACCGAGCGCATCCGCCTCGGCCATACCCCGATCGCTGCCCCAATTCTGCGCCGCCACCTGGAGAGCGCCACTCCCGCCGCCCGCCGCCACCAGCTGACGCCGTTTGAGCTGGTCACCGCCGCGGCCTTCCTGGCTTTCGCGGAAGCTGATCTGGAGCTGGTTGTGCTGGAGGTGGGACTGGGGGGCCGGCTCGACGCCACCACCTGCCATCCCCACCGGCCCGTGATCGGCTTTGCCTCGGTGGGGCTCGATCACGCCGAGTTTCTCGGGCCAGATCCAGCCACAATTGCCGCCGAAAAAGCCGGCGTGCTCCAGGCGGGAGCCGTGGCCATCAGCGCGCCCCAGAGCTCGGAGGTGGCGGCGGTACTGACCGATCGCGCCGCCGCCGTGGCGGCCGAGCTGCGCTGGGTGGAGCTGCTGGATCTCGACCAGTGGCCCCTGGGGCTTTCAGGAGCCGTGCAGGCCGCCAATGGCGCCGTCGCCTTGGGCCTACTGCGGGCCTTAAGGGAGCGGGGCTGGCCGATCAACGACGCAGCCATACGCCGCGGTTTCGCAGCCGCCCGCTGGCCCGGTCGGCTGCAGCAATTGGAGTGGCGCGGACTGCCCCTACTGCTCGAGGGTGCCCACAACCTGCCGGCCGCCCTGGCCCTACGCGCCGAACTCGACGCCAATCCACAGCGTCACGACATGGCCACTGGCCCACGCCACTGGGTGCTCGGCATGCTGGCCAACAAGCAGGGGCCGGAGATAGCCGCGGCCCTACTGGCCCCGGGCGACAAAGCCTGGATCGTGCCGGTGCCGGAGCACGCCTGCTGGAGCCTTGAAGCACTCGCAGCCGCCAGTCCCCACCTCGCCAGCCAGCTGCACACCGCCCCCAACCTGGAGGCCGGCCTGACCCTGGCGGGAACCAGCTCCGGACGCATCGTGGTGGCAGGCTCGCTCTA